>NZ_WIRE01000003.1 GCF_009601165.1 Alcanivorax sediminis
CATCGCCGATGGTAGTGTGGGGTCTCCCCATGTGAGAGTAGGTCATCGTCAGGCTCTTAAATAAACAAAAGGCCCCCGTTGCTAACGCAACGGGGGCTTTTTGTTATTGGGGGTTGTGTGGGGTGCGCGGGTTGAGGGTCGAGGAGTGGACCGCTGCTCGTCTTAGGCGCTTCCCCTGGCTGGGCCACACGCCCCCTGCCGTCGCCGTCAGTCATGCCGACCAGCGTTGGAGTGCCGGCGCTAAAGTCCTGTCGGGTGCCGTGAAGGTCAGGCGATAAACAGCTACCCCGTGGCCTTCGTGCTCGCAAAGGCCTTTTTGCGTGGCATTTTCCCTTGCTAAAGCCGCTTACTTTAGTCTGCTCTGAGCTCGGTAAGCGGAGCTTGGGGGCGGCTGTCACTGCAAGTTCGCTGTCATTGCTGCTGGCCATGTGCAGATTATGAATTTTGTTCATGGGTCTGGATCACAAATAATCAACGGTTTGCTTCTTTATCCCGCGCTTTTGGCCATCTATTCTCTATCCGTTCCCCTTGTTCTGGCCTGCAGAGCAGTGCGAATTTTCTGCGCTGGACTCTGCATTGCCGGTTTGGAAAGTGGTAAGGTTGAGCCTGTTTTTCTGTCACCACGATAGCGTGCTGTGGCAGAGGCATCGGGAGTAAGCGTAGTCAGTTTTGGTGGGGCGCACTGGGAAGTCGCCTTGATGATTCGCAGGGTTGGCCTGCAGCGGCTCCGCCTTGAGGGCCGTTTCAACTGTTTGGATTTGGGAAAAGGTTTGCATTATGACAACAGAAAACAAAGCCAGCGTAACGACCCCCCTGCAGGCGCTTCAGCAGCGCGTTGAGCAGCAGGGTGATGCCGTGGCATTTGTTCAGCCACTGGGTGGCGGCAAGGTGCGTGAGTATACCTGGAAAGAGATTGAGCTGGAGGCGCGCAAGATGGCGGCCTACCTGCAATCCCAGGGCATGCAGCGGGGAGATCACATCGCACTGGTTTCCAAGAACTGTGCAGAATGGATCATGGCTGACCTGGCAATCTGGATGGCCGGTGGTGTCAGTGTTCCCTTGTACCCGACCCTGGTGGCAGAAACTGTTCGTCTGATCATGGAGCACAGTGAATCCAAGATGCTGTTCGTCGGCAAGCTGGATGATTGGGACATCATGAAGGATGGCGTTCCTGACGGTGTGAAGCAGATTTCTTTCTCCCTGGCGCCGCAAGACGTGCAAAGTGCATTCCCGATGTGGACGGACATCATCCGTGACACGGCTCCTATTGAAGAGATTTACACCCCGCAGCCCGCTGATCTGGCCACCATTGTGTACACCTCTGGCACGACAGGTATGCCGAAGGGCGTGATGCACGACTTCCAGGCGCTTTCTACCGTGGGTAGCAAGATGATCAAGGTTTACGATCTGCAGCCTGACGAGCGTATGATTTCCTATCTTCCGCTGTCGCATGTTGCTGAACGTCTGGCGGTTGAAATTGCACAGCTTTATGTGGGTAACAAGGTCTTCTTTGCAGAGTCCCTCGAAACCTTTGGTGAGGACATCAAGCGGGCCCAGCCGACGGTGTTCTTCGCTGTACCGCGAATCTGGTCAAAGTTCTATCAGAAGGCATCCGAAGCGGTTCCACCCAAGAAGCTGAATACCCTGTTGAAAATTCCGTTCTTGAACAAGGTCATCAAGAAAAAGGTTCTCGGGGCCATGGGGCTGGATGAGTGCCGTATTGCCTTGTCTGGAGCAGCAGCGCTGTCTCCTGAGATCATCACCTGGTTCAAGAAGCTTGGGCTTGAGATTCTTGAGGTGTACGGCATGACCGAAAACCTGGCCTGGTCGCATACCACTGAGGTGGGTGATCAGCAAATTGGTTGGGTGGGTACCCCCAATGACGGCGTTGAGTGCCGTATTGCCGAGAATGGTGAAATCATGGTGCGTAGCCTGGGCAACATGAAGGGCTACTACAAAATGCCGGAGAAGACGGCAGAAGACCTCACCGATGATGGCTGGCTGCATACTGGTGACAAGGGCCAGATTGACGCCAAGGGTCGCCTGAAAATTACCGGTCGAGTGAAGGAAATCTTCAAGACCGAGAAAGGGAAGTATGTGGCGCCTGTGCCGATCGAAAACCACATCGTTACCCTGCCTGGACTGGAGTTGGCCTGCGTGATTGGTGAGGGCATGGGGCAGCCTGTAGCGCTGCTGAACTTGACTCCAGAAGAACAGGTTCGTCTGTCTTCCGAGTCTGAGAAAGAGCATTTCACCCAGGAGCTTGAGAAGCACCTCAAGCACGTGAATGGTCTGATCGATCCCCATGAGCGCCTGACGACCCTGATTGTGTGCAAGGACGCCTGGAGCGTGGAGAACAACATGATTACTCCTACTCTCAAACTGAAGCGTAATGTGATTGAGGAGCATTATGCAGAGGGCATCAAGCAGTGGTCTAAAACCAAAGGGGTGGTCTGGGAAGCTTGAGCACCCTAAAGGAGGCGGATCAGCAACTGATCCGCCTGCTGGCCGATGGCCAGTTTCGTTCCGGCTCTCAGCTCGGAGAGGTATTGGGTGTATCACGCGCTGCCGTCTGGAAGCGTGCGCAACGCCTTAACGACTTCGGGCTGGCACTGGAGTCAGTGAAAGGGAAGGGTTACCGGCTTGCGCAGCCCATTGAACTTCTCGATGCTGAGTACCTTCAGGACTATCTCTCAAAGACGGTTACTCCCGTCGACCTTCATTATTCTCTGATTACAGATTCCACCAATGCGGATGCATTGGCAGCCAGCAATCAGGCTGGTCGTCCGGCCGTGTTTATGGCGGAATGTCAGTTGGCGGGAAGGGGGCGAAGAGGCAGGCAGTGGCAGTCGCCGTTTGCTGCAAACCATTATCTTTCCGTTCGTTATCCCATTCAGGGAGGGTTTGGCGCGCTCGGAGGACTCAGTCTTGCTGTGGGTGTTGCTGTTGCGGACGCACTAACCTCAATCCAGCCGGGAATGCCGGTCGGTCTGAAGTGGCCCAATGATTTGCTGGTTCATGGGGCAAAGCTGGGCGGTGTCCTTATTGAGTTGGCTGGCGAGATGGATGGTCGTGTCGATGTGGTTGTTGGGGTCGGCTTGAATGGTCGTATGACAGCAGCTCAGGCGGAGCAGATTGATCAGCGCTGGACGGATCTGGCCAGTGTGATGGATCAACTGCCGACAAGAACCCAGGTGGCAGCAGAGGTACTCTCAAGGCTGCTGATCATGCTGGAAGAATTTTCAACGCAAGGTTTTGCGCCCCTGGTGTCTCGCTATGAGCGCTATGACCAGGTCGCAGGCAAGACCGTGAAGGTGCAGTCAGCTGAGCAGGTGCTGACTGGTGTGGCTGCAGGTGTCTCGGCTGATGGGGCGCTGAGGCTGGAAACCGCTGAAGGGCTGAAAGAGCTGTATGGCGGCGAAGTGAGTTTGAGAATTCAATGAAATTGTTTGTGGATGTGGGGAATACCGCGCTCAAGTGGCGTGCGCGCTCTGGGTCGGACGTTGTGCAGGGCGGGTGTCGCCATGAGCGGCGCTGGGCAGAAGTGGTGGAAACGATTGCTGGCGTCGACGGTGGCTGTGAATCTGTCTGGGTGGCATCTGTTGCAGGTGCTGAGTCCGATAAAGACATAGCGAATGCGCTGAGGCTTAAAACGGGAGTTGAACCGCAATTCTATTATTCGCAGGCAGATGATTATGGCGTAACCAGCTGTTATCCGGAGCCGCGCCGTTTGGGGGTGGATCGCTGGGTTGCCATGGTTGAATGCCATCAGCGCTTTGGTGCGGGCATTATCGTAGACTGTGGTAGCGCGCTGACCATTGATGCTGTGAATGCCAGTGGCCAGTTTTTGGGTGGTTATATTGTGCCGGGTCTTGGTATGTTGCGCGGTGCCTTATTGCGCGATACGGCGGATGTTCATGTAGAGACCGGTTCCGCACAGCTGGGCTTGGGTAAAAGTACCGCTGAGTGTGTGCACAACGGTTTGTTGCGCATGTCTGTGGCCTTCGTCACGGAGGTGGTGCTTGAACTGCGCCAAGTGCTTGATGATACTTGCAAAGTATTGATTACGGGCGGCGATGCGCCAGCGTTGATGGACGCCTTCGGGTTTGACTTCACGCATGTTCCTGACCTTGTGCTTGATGGTCTCGAGCGTATTGCTGCTGATAAAGAATAAGGTGGGGGAGCACCCGTGCGGTGGATTTTTTATAGTTTGTTTGTCATTAACCTGGTCTACCTGGGTCTCCAGCTTGCCAAAAGCCTGACTGAACCTGCTCGAGTGGTGAGCATCCAGCTCCCTGAAATGGAGGGGGGCGCGCCTCTGGCCTTGCTTTCTGAGCAGGCGCAGTCGCGACGGGTCGTTCGCAAGGCGGTCTCTTCCGGCTCATTGTGTCCCGTCATCGGTCCCTGGGAAAATCAGGATGCTGCCCGAGCGGGAGTGGTTCAATTGCAGGCGGCGGGTGTGTCTGCCAAAGTTCGGGCGCTGGCAATTGAGAAGGATCGCCTTAGCTGGGTGTATCTGCCTCCCTTTGAAAGTCGTGACAGGGCGTTGGTAGTACTGCAGGAATTGCAGGATCGTGGCGTGGACAGCTTTATCGTCAAGGACGGAGAGGACGCAAATGCCATTTCCCTCGGTTACTTCTCCAGTGCTGAATCGGCTGAGGGTTTACGCGTAAAGATGCGAAATGCCGGTTACCCGGCGTTTGTTCGTGAAACCTCCAAGACGGTGACGGAGTACTGGGCTTATCTGCTTGATCCCAATGCGATTGATAAGCCAGAGGTAAAAGTTTTTCTTGAGGCAAATCAGTCTCTTAAGCTCGATAGAGTCTCCTGCAACTGAAGGGCTGCGCAATTATTAGGCGTTTGACGTTTAATTGGATTGCGCCCCCCAATTCCTTTCTATAGAATGCGCAACCCTTATGAGCTGGCGTAGCTCAGTTGGTAGAGCAGCTGATTTGTAATCAGCCGGTCGGGGGTTCGACTCCTCTCGCCAGCTCCAGCTTTAAGTCGTCGCTAACTGCTTGAAAATATGTTGACAAGTGGTTGAGGCGTAAAGAAAATGTAGGCCCTTTTCTGGAGGGGTTCCCGAGTGGCCAAAGGGATCAGACTGTAAATCTGACGCGAAAGCTTCGGAGGTTCGAATCCTCCCCCCTCCACCAGATAAAGTAGATCGCTAGCGATCTGCAAGCCGGAAGGCTGGCAAGGCATCGGAAGGTTTGCGGGCATAGTTCAGTGGTAGAACCTCAGCCTTCCAAGCTGATGATGCGGGTTCGATTCCCGCTGCCCGCTCCAATTCCGGAAGAGTTTGGTCATCGCAAGATGGCATGAAGGTTATGCTCATATAGCTCAGTAGGTAGAGCACACCCTTGGTAAGGGTGAGGTCACCGGTTCAAATCCGGTTATGAGCTCCAATTTCCGGGCCCAGGTATATCCTGGGCCCGGCTTCATGTGTCTTGATGGTGCCAAGGCGGCCTGCGTTTGTCGAATGCAGTCCTTAAATGTGTCTTTTCGGTTGTATGTACGCCATATGGCGAGAAAGCGCAGCCAAGTTGAGAGGTGAAGAGTCGTGGCAAAGGAAAAGTTTGAACGTAATAAACCGCACGTAAACGTAGGCACCATTGGCCACGTTGACCATGGTAAAACCACACTGACCGCTGCGCTGACCCGCGTATGTGCGGAAGTATGGGGCGGTAACGCTGTTGCCTTCGACGGTATCGACAATGCTCCGGAAGAGCGTGAGCGTGGTATCACCATCGCTACCTCTCACGTAGAGTACGATTCCCCGACTCGTCACTACGCCCACGTAGACTGCCCCGGGCACGCTGATTATGTGAAAAACATGATCACCGGTGCTGCCCAGATGGACGGCGCGATCCTGGTATGTTCCGCAGCTGATGGCCCGATGCCGCAGACTCGCGAGCACATCCTGCTGTCTCGTCAGGTTGGCGTACCTTACATCGTTGTGTTCCTGAACAAAGCGGACATGGTTGACGATGAAGAGCTGCTCGAGCTGGTTGAAATGGAAATTCGTGAGCTGCTGAGCGACTACGACTTCCCGGGCGACGACACTCCGATCATCAAGGGTTCTGCTCTGAAGGCTCTGGAAGGCGATACCAGCGAGATCGGTATGCCGGCAGTACAGAAGCTGGTTGAGACCCTGGACGAGTACATCCCTGAGCCGGAGCGTGCGGTCGATGGCGCGTTCCTGATGCCGATCGAAGACGTATTCTCCATCTCTGGTCGTGGTACCGTGGTAACCGGTCGTGTAGAGCGTGGCATCGTGAAGGTGGGTGAGGAAATCGAGATCGTGGGTATCCACGACACCACCAAGACCACCTGTACCGGTGTTGAAATGTTCCGCAAGCTGCTGGACGAAGGCCGCGCTGGTGAGAACGTTGGTGTTCTGCTGCGTGGTACCAAGCGTGATGAAGTTGAGCGTGGTCAGGTGCTGGCCAAGCCGGGCTCCATCAAGCCGCACACCAAGTTTGTTGCTGAGGTGTACGTGCTGAGCAAGGACGAAGGTGGTCGTCACACTCCGTTCTTCAACGGTTACCGTCCGCAGTTCTACTTCCGTACCACTGACGTAACCGGTGCTTGTACTCTGCCGGAAGGTACTGAGATGGTTATGCCGGGCGATAACGTTCAGATGAACGTTGAACTGATCGCTCCGATCGCCATGGAAGACGGTCTGCGCTTCGCTATTCGCGAAGGTGGCCGTACCGTTGGCGCTGGCGTGGTAGCCAAGATCACCGAGTAATCTCTCGGAGATAAAGGGTGGCAGGCATGCCTGCCACCCTGTTTTGTTTTAAACGTTTCAAAGTTACAGGCCAGTAGTTCAATTGGTAGAGCACCGGTCTCCAAAACCGGCTGTTGGGGGTTCGAGTCCCTCCTGGCCTGCCAATTTTCCCAAGGTGATCTTGGGTGGTAGGGTGCATCGTCCGATGAGCGAGAAAACTGAAGCACATTCCGGCTCCGCAGCTTTAGAGGCTGTGAAGTGGTTGCTGGTAGTGGGTTTTGTGGCTGCTGCCGTAGTCGGTAATAGCTATTTCTCCGATCAGCCTACCCTTTATCGGGTTGTTGGCGTCGTAGCTGTGGCGCTGATCGCCGTCTTTGTCGCTCTGCAGACTGAGCAGGGTAAGGCGTTCAATCAGTTGCGCAAGGATTCCATGGTGGAGTTGCGCAAGATTGTTTGGCCAACCCGTCAGGAAACCCTGCAGACCACCTTGATTGTTCTGGTGTTTGTGGTACTGGTGGCCTTGCTGCTGTTTGTGCTCGACTGGATTTTGGGTGGCCTGATGTCCTGGGTGATTGGTTAAGGGGTTTACATGGCTAAGCGCTGGTATGTGATACATGCCTATTCAGGTTTCGAGAAGCACGTAAAACGCGCCCTTGAAGAGCGCGTTAAATTGCGTTCTATGGAAGAGCTTTTTGGCGACATTCTGGTTCCTACCGAAGAAGTGGTGGAGATCAAGGGTGGCCAGAAGCGCAAGTCCGAGCGCAAATTCTTCCCCGGCTATGTTCTGGTGGAAATGGAAATGTGCGATGACTCCTGGCACCTGGTCAAAGAGACCCCAAAGGTGATGGGCTTTATCGGTGAAGATCCGAAGAACCCGGGTCGCGTTTCTCCGATTACCAAGAAAGAGGCGGATGCCATCCTGCAGCGTATGGATGACGCCGTAGAAAAGCCAAAGCCGAAGACACTGTTCGAAGCGGGCGAAGTGGTGCGGGTCAACGATGGTCCGTTCGCAGATTTCAATGGTGTGATCGAAGAAGTGAATTACGAGAAGAGTCGCCTTCAGGTGGCGGTAATGATCTTCGGTCGTTCCACGCCCGTAGAACTGGAGTTTGGTCAGGTAGAGAAGACCTGATTCCGGTCCGGGAAAAGTATTTGGGAGCCCCGGTCGCCTGATGGCGGCCGGGGCGTTTTGACAACCTGAGGGGAGCCCGCTCTAAGCGAGGCGCTTGCACCCAAGGAGTCTGAAAATGGCGAAGAAAGTACAAGCCTACATCAAGCTGCAGGTTGCAGCTGGTCAGGCTAACCCGTCACCGCCGGTTGGTCCTGCACTGGGTCAGCACGGTGTGAACATCATGGAGTTCTGTAAGGCGTTCAACGCCCAGACTCAGCAAATGGATGCTGGTGCGCCGGTTCCAGTTGTTATCACTGTCTACAGTGATCGTTCTTTTACGTTCACCATGAAAACCCCGCCGGCATCTTACCTGCTGAAAAAAGCAGCCAAGATCAAAAGCGGTTCTGGTGAGCCGAACACCAAGAAAGTGGGCAAGGTAACCCGCGCTCAGCTGGAAGAGATCGCCAAGGCTAAAGAGCCTGATCTGACTGCCGCTGATCTGGATGCCGCTGTTCGCACTATTGCGGGCTCTGCTCGTTCCATGGGCCTGGATGTGGAGGGTTAACCAATGGCTAAACTGTCCAAGCGTCTGCGCGCCATCCGCGAGAAAGTAGAATCCGGCAAACTGTACCAGGTAGAAGAGGCTGTTGCCCTGCTGACTGAGCTGTCTGGCGTGAAGTTCAAAGAGTCTGTAGATGTAGCGGTAAACCTGGGTGTTGACCCGCGTAAATCCGATCAGAACGTGCGTGGTGCTTCTGTACTGCCTCACGGTACTGGTAAAACCGTTCGCGTTGCTGTGTTTGCCCAAGGCGCCAAAGCCGAAGAAGCAAAGGAAGCTGGCGCTGACGTGGTAGGTTTTGATGATCTGGCTGAACAGGTTCAGGCCGGCGAAATCAACTTCGACGTGGTTATCGCTTCCCCGGACGCCATGCGCGTTGTGGGCAAGCTCGGTACTATCCTGGGCCCGCGTGGCCTGATGCCGAACCCGAAAGTTGGCACCGTAACTCCTGATGTTGCCCAGGCTGTGAAAAACGCCAAGGGTGGTCAGGTGCGTTACCGTACCGACAAGGGTGGCATTATCCACTGCACCGTGGGTCAGGTTGGTTTCGATAACACCGCCATCAAGGAAAACGTGGAAGCACTGCTGGCTGACCTGAAGAAAGCCAAGCCGTCTTCTGCCAAGGGCACTTACTTCAAGAAAGTGACCCTCTCCACCACCATGGGCCCGGGTCTGACTATCGATCCCGCATCCCTGGCGATGTAAAGCATTCGGTGCACCGCTCAGGCGGTGCACCAACAAGGACTTTGATTTCGGCAGCTTGCTGCCGGAGCGTCAAAGACCACAGGCGCCTTGGCGGGTTCTCCCGGATAAGGCTTAAACCATCAGCCTGCGTAGACGCGGTGTGGTTCAGGTTTCGCTGTGACCCCCGCGTATGAGTTCGCTAGCGAATTCATAAATGGGTGGCCGGTTTCGACCGGTTGTATTCATCGAGGAGGTTACACAGTGGCTCTGAGACTAGAAGACAAGAAAGAGATTGTCGCCGCGGTAAATAAAGCCGCACTGGGTGCATTCTCCGCTGTGGTCGCCGACTATCGTGGCTTGAACGTTGCTCAGTTGACCGAGCTTCGTTCGAAGGCGCGTCAGCAGAACGTTTACCTGCGTGTTATTCGTAACACGCTGGCTCGTCGTGCCTTTGAAGGTACCGATCTTGAGCTGCTGAACGAGTCGCTGATTGGTCCGACCATCATTGCTATGTCGCTGTCCGAGGAAGACATGGGCGCTGCTGCCCGTCTGTTCAAGGACTTCGCCAAGGACAATGACCAGCTGGAGCTGAAGACCGGTCTGTACGAAGGCAAGCTCTATTCTGGCGCAGAAATCGATGTACTGGCAAAACTGCCGAACCGCGAACAGGCTCTTACCAGCCTGGTGTCTGTACTGCAGGCTCCGGTTTCCAAGTTTGGCCGTTTGCTGACTGCGCTTAAAGAACAGAACGAAGGTGAGGCAGCCTGATCGGCTCCTGAACCGCACATCATCAAGATTTGGAGAAGTTAAAATGGCAATGTCCAAAGAAGATATCCTGAATGCAGTTGCTGAACTGTCTGTACTGGAACTGGTTGAGCTGATCGAAGCGTTCGAAGAGAAATTCAACGTTTCTGCTGCTGCCGTAGCTGTTGCTGCTGGCCCTGCTGCTGCTGGCGAAGCTGCCGAAGAGAAGACCGATTTCGACGTCATCCTGACCGGTTTCGGCGACAAGAAAGTTGGCGTGATCAAGGCCGTACGTGAAGTAACTGGCCTGGGTCTGAAAGAAGCCAAAGAGCTGGTTGAAGGCGCTCCTGCTCCTGTTAAGGAAGGCGCTGGCAAAGACGAAGCCGAAGAGATCAAGAAAAAGATCGAAGAGGCTGGCGGTACTGCCGAGCTCAAGTAAGCGCATTGGCGCTTTGTCTTTCCGCCATCTGGCGGAAAGACGCCGGCTGGCAGCTATTTGGCTGCCAGCCTTTTGTCGTTTCTGTGTGAGGGGTTTCATGCAGAAATATCACCAGGTGGTGATAGATCAACAGCTGAGGAACGCAGATGGCATACTCATTTACTGAGAAAAAGCGGATCCGCAAAGATTTCGGCAAGTTGCCGAAGGTGATGGATGTTCCCTACCTTCTGGCAATCCAGCTCGATTCCTACCGCAAATTCCTGCAGCAGGACAAAAGTGCAGAAGAGCGTCTGGATAGCGGTCTGGAAGCGGCTTTCCGGTCAGTATTCCCGATTGCCAGTTATTCAGGTAACGCAGCACTGGAGTATGCCGGCTACGAGTTCGGCAAGCCCGTGTTTGATGTTAAAGAGTGCATCATCCGCGGTACCACCTATGCCGCGCCGCTGCGCGTGCGCATTCGCCTTGTCATTTATGACCGTGAGTCTTCCGGGGCGATCAAGGATATTCGTGAACAACAGGTCTACATGGGTGAGATTCCCCTGATGACCGAAAACGGTACCTTCGTGATCAATGGTACCGAGCGTGTAATCGTGTCCCAGTTGCACCGTTCACCCGGTGTCTTCTTCGACCATGACAAGGGCAAGACTCACTCCTCCGGCAAGCTGCTGTATTCTGCCCGGGTGATTCCTTACCGTGGTTCATGGCTGGACTTCGAATTCGATCCGAAAGACATGGTCTATGTCCGGATCGACCGTCGCCGCAAACTGCCGGCGACCATTCTGCTGCGTGCATTGGGTTACACCTCCGACGAAGTGCTGGAGATGTTCTTCGACACCAATGAAATCGTGGCAGAAGACGGCCTGTACCGTATGAAGCTGGTGCCGGAGCGTCTGCGTGGTGAGACTGCAACCTTTGACATCCTCGCTGATGGCGAAGTGGTTGTTGAGCGTGGCCGTCGTATCACTGCCCGCCACATCCGTCAGCTGGAACAAGCCGGTCTTGAGTATCTTGAAATTCCTGCTGAATATCTGCAGGGCAAGTACCTGGCGAAGTCCATCATTGATCAGGACACCGGTGAGGTGCTGATCGAGTGTAATACCGAACTGACAGCCGAAACCCTCGAAAAGCTGGAAGC
The DNA here is from genome assembly GCF_009601165.1 of Alcanivorax sediminis. Classification (NCBI taxonomy): domain Bacteria; kingdom Pseudomonadati; phylum Pseudomonadota; class Gammaproteobacteria; order Oceanospirillales; family Alcanivoracaceae; genus Alcanivorax; species Alcanivorax sediminis. The sequence goes on from NZ_WIRE01000003.1 coordinate 11,406, forward strand.
TGCAGGTATTAACGAGTTTGAAACCCTGTACACCAATGACCTGGATAACGGCCCATTCATCGCCGATACCCTGCGTGCCGACCCGACCCGTACTCCGCTGGAGGCGCTGGTTGAGATCTATCGCATGATGCGTCCGGGTGAGCCTCCGACGAAAGAGTCGGCGGAAAACCTGTTCAAGAACCTGTTCTTCACCGACGAGCGTTACGACCTGTCTGGTGTGGGTCGCATGAAGTTCAACCGTCGTCTCGGTCGTGAAGACGAAACCGGACCGGGCATCCTGTTCGATGGCCGTTACTTCAGCTCCCGTACCGATGAAGAAGGGAAGCAGTACTTTGAGCAGATGGGCGAAGAGTCCTCTGACATCATCGATGTGCTGAAGACCCTGGTCGACATCCGCAACGGTAACGGTGTGGTCGACGATATCGATCACCTGGGTAACCGTCGTGTGCGTTCTGTGGGTGAAATGGCCGAGAACCAGTTCCGGGTTGGCCTGGTGCGTGTCGAGCGTGCGGTCAAGGAGCGTCTGAGCCTGGCTGAATCCGAAGGCCTGATGCCGCAGGATCTGATCAACTCCAAGCCGGTGGCGGCTGCGGTGAAAGAGTTCTTTGGCTCTTCACAGCTGTCCCAGTTCATGGATCAGAACAACCCGCTGTCCGAGATTACTCACAAGCGTCGTGTTTCCGCGTTGGGCCCGGGCGGCCTGACCCGTGAGCGTGCCGGCTTTGAGGTTCGTGACGTTCACCCGACCCACTATGGTCGTGTGTGTCCGATCGAGACCCCTGAAGGTCCGAACATCGGTCTGATCAATTCCCTGGCCACCTATGCCCGCGCCAACGAGTACGGCTTCCTCGAGTCTCCGTATCTGAAGGTGATCGATGGCAAGGTCAGCGAAGAAATCGAATACCTGTCTGCTATCGAAGAAGCCGAGTGCGTGATCGCACAGGTGGACGCGAAGATGACGGAAGACGGTGGTTTTGCGGAAGACTTCGTAACGGTACGTCACCGCTACGAATTTACCGTGATGGAGCGTGACACCATTACCCATATGGATGTCTCTCCCCGTCAGGTGGTATCCGTGGCCGCGTCCCTGATCCCGTTCCTTGAGCACGATGATGCAAACCGTGCCTTGATGGGTTCCAACATGCAGCGCCAGGCTGTGCCGACCCTGCGTGCCGACAAGCCGCTGGTAGGTACCGGTTTCGAGCGTCACGTAGCCCGTGACTCCGGCGTGTGTGTGGTGGCCACCCGTGGCGGTATCGTCGACAAGGTGGATGCTTCCCGGATCATCGTGAAGGTGAACGATGACGAAGTGGCCGAGGGTGAGGCAGGTGTTGATATCTACAACCTGACCAAATACACCCGTTCCAACCAGAACACCTGTATCAACCAGCGTCCGTTGGTGAAAGTGGGTGATCGGGTTTCTGCCCGCGACATCATGGCTGACGGTCCCTCCGTTGACATGGGTGAACTGGCCCTGGGTCAGAACATGCGCGTGGCGTTCATGCCCTGGAATGGTTACAACTTCGAGGATTCCATCCTCATCTCCGAGAAAGTGGTGAAGGAAGATCGCTTCACTTCTATCCACATTCAGGAGCTCACCGCGATTGCCCGTGACACCAAGCTGGGTCCGGAAGAGATTACTGCGGATATCCCTAATGTGGGCGAAGCGGCACTGTCCAAGCTGGATGAGTCCGGCATCGTTTACATTGGTGCGGAAGTGGAAGCCGGTGACATTCTGGTGGGCAAGGTAACACCGAAAGGTGAAACCCAGCTGACCCCGGAAGAGAAGCTGCTGCGTGCCATCTTCGGTGAGAAAGCCTCTGACGTGAAAGACACTTCTCTGCGTGTGTCTTCCGGCGTTAAAGGTACTGTTATTGACGTGCAGGTCTTCACCCGCGATGGCGTGGAAAAAGACGAGCGTGCCCGTCAAATCGAGCAAAGCGCACTCGAACAGTTCCGCAAGGATCTGAAGGATGAGTACCGCATTCTCGAGAAGGACATCCTCGAGCGTCTGCGTACCGTTATGGTAGGCAAGAAGGTCAATGGCGGTGCAGGCTTCAAGCGTGGTACTGAGCTGACCGGTGAGATGCTGGATGGTCTGGATGCTGACAAGTGGTTCGAACTGCGTCCGGCTGACGAGGACGTTGCCGAGCAGCTTGAGCGCGCCCAGCAGTACCTGGAGCAGCACAAGAAAGAGCAGGATGAGCGTTACAAGGACAAGCAGGCCAAGATCTCCGGTGGTGACGATCTGGCTCACGGTGTCCTCAAAGTGGTCAAGGTTTACCTGGCTATCAAGCGTCGCATCCAGCCCGGTGACAAGATGGCCGGTCGTCACGGTAACAAAGGTGTGATCTCCGTGATCATGCCGGAAGAAGATATGCCGTATGACGAAAACGGCGTGCCGGTTGATGTGGTCTTGAACCCGCTGGGTGTACCGTCCCGTATGAACGTGGGGCAGATTCTGGAAACCCACCTGGGTTGGGCTGCCAAGGGTCTTGGTGAGCGTATCGGCGAGATGCTGGCCGCTCAGAAGAAGATTGCTGATATTCGCAGCTTCCTCGACAAGATCTACAACAAGGCAGGCGCAGGCGGCTCTCCGGAAGACCTGGACAGCTTCAGCGATGACGAAATTCTCGAGCTGGCCAAGAACCTGGTGGGCGGCGTGCCCATGGCTACCGCCGTATTCGACGGTGCCAAAGAGTTCGAGATCAAGGAACTGCTGGAGCTGGCTGGCCACGATACATCGGGTCAGATTCAGCTGTGGGATGGCCGTACCGGCGAGATGTTCGATCGCAAGGTCACTGTTGGCTACATGTACATGCTGAAGTTGAACCACCTGGTGGACGACAAGATGCATGCCCGTTCCACCGGCTCCTACAGCCTGGTTACCCAGCAGCCGCTGGGTGGTAAGGCGCAGTTCGGTGGTCAGCGCTTCGGTGAGATGGAAGTGTGGGCGCTGGAAGCCTATGGCGCAGCGTACACCTTGCAGGAAATGCTCACCGTCAAGTCTGACGACGTAAACGGCCGTACTCGCGTTTACAAGAACATCGTCGACGGCGATCACCGCATGGATCCGGGTATGCCGGAATCCTTCAACGTATTGCTGAAGGAAATCCGTTCTCTCGGTATCAATATCGAGCTGGAAAACGACTAAGGCAGTGGGCTCCGCACCATTGAGTGCGGAGCCACTGTGTACCCGGGTTTAGGAAAGAATCTCGAGCGAAAGCTCACTACGGAGGACTGGCCTTGAAAGACTTGCTGAATCTGCTCAAAAGTCAGGGACAAGTCACGGAGTTTGACAAGATCCGCATCGCGCTCGCGCCGCCGGATCTGATCCGCTCCTGGTCTTTTGGCGAAGTGAAAAAGCCTGAGACCATTAACTACCGCACGTTCAAGCCTGAGCGTGATGGTCTGTTTTGTGCGCGTATCTTTGGTCCGATCAAGGACTACGAATGTCTGTGCGGTAAGTACAAGCGCTTGAAGCACCGTGGCGTTATCTGTGAGAAGTGTGGCGTTGAAGTTACCCTCTCCAAGGTACGCCGTGAGCGTATGGGCCACATTGAACTGGCGAGCCCTACCGCACACATCTGGTTCCTGAAGTCACTGCCGTCCCGTATCGGCCTGATGCTGGATATGACCCTGCGTGATATCGAGCGTGTGCTGTACTTCGAATCCTTTGTGGTCACCGAGCCTGGCATGACTACCCTGGATCGCGGCCAGCTGCTGACTGACGAAGAATACTTTGATGCCCTGGAAGAATTCGGTGACGAATTCGAAGCCAAGATGGGTGCCGAAGCTATTCAGCAGCTGCTCATGGAGCTGGATCTGGATGAAGAGATCAAGATCCTCCGTGAAGAAGTGGAATCCACCAATTCCGATACCAAGCTGAAGAAGCTGTCCAAGCGTCTCAAGCTGATGGAAGCGTTCCGCGATTCCGGTAATGCGCCTGAGTGGATGATCCTGACGGTCCTGCCGGTTCTGCCGCCGGATCTGCGTCCGCTGGTACCCCTGGACGGTGGTCGTTTTGCCACTTCTGATCTCAACGATCTGTATCGCCGTGTGATCAACCGGAACAACCGTCTCAAGCGTCTACTGGACCTGAGCGCCCCGGACATCATCGTGCGTAACGAAAAGCGTATGCTGCAGGAATCTGTGGATGCGCTGCTGGATAACGGTCGTCGCGGCCGTGCCATCACTGGTTCCAACAAGCGTCCGCTGAAGTCCCTTGCTGACATGATCAAGGGTAAGCAGGGTCGTTTCCGTCAGAACCTGCTGGGTAAGCGTGTTGATTACTCCGGCCGTTCCGTGATCGTGGTAGGTCCGACCCTCAAGCTGCACGAGTGTGGTCTGCCCAAGAAAATGGCGCTGGAGCTGTTCAAGCCGTTCATCTTCGCCAAGCTGGAAGCCCGTGGTCTGGCGACCACCATCAAGGCGGCCAAGAAGATGGTGGAGCGCGAAACCGCTGAGGTGTGGGATATCCTCGCCGAAGTCATTCGCGAACACCCGGTGATGCTGAACCGTGCACCCACGCTTCACCGTCTGGGTATCCAGGCGTTCGAACCTGTACTGATCGAAGGTAAGGCCATCCAGCTGCACCCGCTGGTGTGTGCGGCGTTCAATGCGGACTTCGACGGTGACCAGATGGCGGTACACGTACCGCTGACCCTGGAAGCCCAGCTCGAAGCCCGTGCGCTGATGATGTCTACCAACAACATCCTGTCGCCGGCCAATGGTGAGCCCATCATCGGTCCGACCCAGGACGTGGTATTGGGTCTGTACTACATCAGCCGTGATCGCGTTAACGCCCAGGGTGAAGGCCAGGTATTTGCCGACACCAAGGAAGTGATGCGCGCCCTGGCCAACAAGCAGGTGCACCTGCACGCCCGCGTTAAAGTGCGTGTTCACGAAGTGGTGAAAGACCAGGAAGGTAACGTGGAAGAGCGTACCTTCATCGCCGATACCACCCCCGGCCGTTGTAAGCTGTGGGATATCGTGCCGGCAGGTCTGGGCTTCGACATGGTCAACCAGAACATGACCAAGAAGGCCATCAGCAAGCTGCTGAACACCTGCTACCGTATTCTGGGTACCAAAGAGACCTGTATCTTTGCTGACCAGCTGATGTACCTGGGCTTCCGTGAAGCTACCCTGTCCGGTTCCTCCATTGGTGTGGAAGACATGGTGATCCCGGATGCCAAGTACACCATGATCGACGCTGCCGAAGAGGAAGTGCGCGAGATCGAGGAGCAGTTTGCTTCCGGTCTGGTCACCCGCGGTGAGCGTTACAACAAGGTTGTGGATATCTGGGCGCGTACCAATGACCAGATCGCCAAGGCGATGATGGAAAATCTCCGTGTCGAAGTGGTCAAGAACCGCGACGGCAAGGACGAGGAGCAGGGCTCCTTCAACTCCATCTTCATGATGGCCGATTCCGGGGCGCGGGGTTCCGCGGCTCAGATTCGTCAGCTGGCCGGTATGCGTGGTCTGATGGCCAAGCCGGATGGCTCCATCATCGAGACCCCCATTACCAGCAACTTCCGTGAGGGTCTGAACGTACTCCAGTACTTCATCTCCACTCACGGTGCTCGTAAAGGTCTGGCGGATACCGCTCTGAAGACTGCGAACTCCGGTTACCTGACCCGTCGTCTGGTTGACGTGGCACAGGATCTGGTGGTTAACGAGATCGATTGTGGCACCGAAGAAGGCTTGCTGATGACTCCGCTGATCGAAGGCGGTGACGTGGTAGAGCCGCTGCGCGAGCGTGTACTCGGTCGTGTGGTTGCCCGTGACGTTCTCAACCCGCTCAACCAGGACGAAGTCGTCGTGGAAGCCGGCACGCTGCTGGATGAAGTGTGGGTAGAGCTGCTGGAATCCAAGGGTGTCGACGAAGTGCTGGTGCGCTCACCGATTACCTGTTCCACCCGTTGGGGTGTGTGTTCCACCTGTTACGGTCGTGATCTGGCCCGTGGCCATCAGGTCAACGTGGGTGAGGCAGTCGGTGTTATCGCTGCCCAGTCCATCGGTGAGCCGGGTACCCAGCTGACCATGCGTACCTTCCACATTGGTGGTGCGGCGAGCCGGGCATCTGCGGTATCCAGCATCCAGATCAAGCACGGTGGTAAGGTACGTTTCCACAATGCCAAGCACGTGCAGCACAAGGACGGCCTGGTGATCGTTTCCCGTTCAGCTGACCTGGCGGTTGCCGATGAGCTGGGTCGTGAGCGTGAGCGTTACAAGCTGCCCTACGGTGCTACCGTGACGGTGAACGAAGGTGATGTGATCGAAGGCGGTCGGGTTGTTGCAACCTGGGATCCGCATACACACCCGATCATCGCGGAAGTGGAAGGTAAGGTGCAGTTCGGTGATATGGAAGAAGGTATCACCGTGAACCACCAGACCGACGAGCTGACCGGCCTGACCAACATCGAAGTGCTCGGTTCCCAGAACCGTCCCTCCGCGGGCAAGGACATGCGTCCTGTCGTACGTGTTGTAGACGGCAAGGGTAAGCCTGTTGTGATGCCTAACACTGACATGCCGGCCCAGTACTTCCTCCCGGGGGGCGCGCTGTGTGGTCTCAAGGATGGTGCCAGCATCGGTGTCGGTGACGTGATTGCGCGGATTCCGCAGGAATCCTCCAAGACCCGTGACATTACCGGTGGTCTGCCCCGTGTTGCGGATCTGTTCGAAGCCCGTAACCCGAAGGAAGCCGCCATCCTCGCCGAGAAGACCGGTACCGTGTCCTTCGGCAAGGAAACCAAAGGCAAGGTTCGTCTGGTCATTACCCCGGACAACAGCGATGACACCTACGAAGAGCTGATTCCCAAGTGGCGCCAGCTGAACGTGTTCGAAGGTGAGCGTGTGGAGAAAGGCGAAGTCGTTTCAGATGGCCCGCTGAATCCGCATGACATCCTGCGTCTGAAAGGCGAATCCGAACTGGCCCGTTACATCGTTAACGAAGTGCAGGAGGTTTACCGACTGCAGGGTGTGAAGATCAATGACAAGCACATTGAGACCATCATCCGCCAGATGCTGCGTAAAGTGGAGATTCTGGAAGTGGGCGAGTCCTCCTTCATCAAGGGTGAGCAGGCTGAATACGCTCGCGTGATGGAAGAGATCGAGCGCCTCAAGGCCGAAGACAAGATGCTGCCCCAGTATGAGCGTCAGCTGCTGGGTATCACCAAGGCGTCTCTGGCCACCGAGTCCTTCATCTCCGCGGCCTCCTTCCAGGAGACCACCCGGGTACTGACCGAAGCGGCAGTAACAGGTAAGGAAGATGATCTGCGCGGCCTGAAGGAAAACGTGGTAGTGGGTCGTCTGATCCCGGCCGGTACCGGCTACGCCTACCACATGGATCGCCGTCGCCAGCGCGAAGACGCGCGCGGCCCGGAGGCTCCAACCATGGACGAGGTGGAAGCCGCCCTGTCCGAGGCTCTCAGCTCTTCTGACGAGTAAGGCTGGCGAGCCAAGGGGCGCCCTTTCAGGAGCGCTCCTGCAGAATTCCCCTCTTTCGGGAGGGGACAGGGACACCCTGGTAGCCTTGACGGGATGCCGGGGTGTCCCTACAATCGCTGCCCCCATATTTTATGGGTGGTAAATGGGTGATATTGGCCGTGATATGCGGTTTTTGTCACAGAACTGTAAGCGTGAGGCAGTAGTTTCATGGCAACTGTAAACCAGCTGGTGCGCAAGCCGCGCAAAAGCAAGGTAGAAAAGAGCGACTCCGTAGCCCTGCAGGGCTGCCCCCAGCGTCGCGGCGTTTGCACTCGGGTGTATACCACTACCCCGAAGAAGCCGAACTCCGCACTGCGTAAAGTGTGTCGTGTGCGTCTGACCAATGGTTATGAAGTATCTTCCTACATCGGTGGTGAAGGTCATAACCTGCAGGAGCACTCCGTAGTTCTGATCCGTGGCGGTCGTGTAAAAGACCTTCCCGGTGTGCGCTACCACACTGTTCGTGGAACCCTGGATACGGCAGGTGTGCAGGATCGCAAGCAGCGTCGCTCCAAGTATGGCGCCAAGCGTCCGAAGAAATAATTGAGCTACCTTTTCTGAATGCTGTAGCTCAATAGAGCTGCAGAGGGATGAGTAAGGTCCGGACTCTGTTCCGGAATTACCTGAAGCTTTCCCCGCCCAAAGCGGGAACGTTAGAGGAACACATCCGATGCCAAGACGTCGCGTTGTTGCCAAACGTGAGATCCTTCCGGATCCTAAGTTTGGAAGCCAGTTGCTGGCAAAATTCATGAACCATGTAATGGTGAGTGGCAAGAAGTCCGTTTCTGAGCGTATCGTGTACGGTGCGCTGGAAATCATCGAAGAGCGCAAGGGCGGTGACTCCCTGGAGCTGTTCGAGAAGGCCCTGGACAATATCCGTCCGGCCGTCGAGGTAAAGAGCCGCCGTGTGGGTGGTGCTACCTACCAGGTTCCTGTTGAAGTTCGCCCGAGCCGTCGTACCGCACTGGCCATGCGCTGGTTGGTAGACGCCGCCCGTAAACGGGGCGAGAAGAGCATGCCGGCCCGCCTGGCTGGTGAAGTGCTGGATGCCGCCGAAGGTAAAGGCTCCGCGATGAAGAAGCGTGAAGACGTGCATCGTATGGCCGAAGCCAACAAGGCGTTCTCCCACTTCCGCTTCTAAGGCAGAAGGCAATCGAGTAAACCGGCCTGCGATCAGGCCGGTTTTTGTATTTGAACCAGTGAATCGAGGTTAGCAGCGTGGCTCGTAAGACTCCTCTTAATCGCTATCGCAACATCGGTATCTGTGCGCACGTAGATGCGGGCAAGACCACCACTACCGAGCGTATTCTTTTCTACACTGGTGTATCCCACAAAATCGGTGAGGTACACGACGGTGCGGCTACCATGGACTGGATGGAGCAGGAGCAGGAGCGTGGTATTACCATTACCTCTGCTGCGACTACTACCTTCTGGCAAGGTATGGATCAGCAGTACGACCAGCACCGCATCAACATCATCGATACTCCCGGACACGTGGACTTTACCATTGAGGTAGAGCGTTCCCTGCGTGTACTGGATGGTGCCGTGGTGGTGTTCTGTGGTTCTTCCGGTGTTGAGCCGCAGTCCGAGACTGTATGGCGTCAGGCCAACAAATACGAAGTACCGCGTATCGTGTTCGTCAACAAGATGGACCGTGCCGGTGCCAACTTCGACCGCGTATGCGACCAGATCCGTAACCGTCTGGGTGCCAAGGTTGTACCGATCCAGTACAACATCGGTGCTGAAGATGACTTCAAGGGTGTTGTCGACCTGATCCGGATGAAGGCTATCTTCTGGAACGAAGACGACATGGGTATGACCTACGAAGAGAAGGACATCCCGGAAGACATCAAGGCGCGTTGTGAAGAATTGCACGAGCAGATGGTTGAGGCCGCTGCCGAAGGCTCTGAAGAGCTGATGGAAAAGTACCTGGAAGAAGGTGACCTTTCCAATGACGAAATCAAGGCGGGTCTGCGTCAGCAGGTTCTGGCCAACGAAATCGTTCTGGCTCTGAACGGCTCTGCGTTCAAGAACAAGGGCGTTCAGGCGCTGCTGGATGCGGTTATCGAGTTCCTGCCTGCCCCGGACGAAGTAAAAGCGATCCAGGGTGTTCTGGAAGACGGTGAAACTGTTGAGGCCCGTGAGTCATCTGATGACGCACCGTTCTCCGCGCTGGCTTTCAAGATCGCCACCGACCCGTTTGTAGGTTCCCTGACCTTCATTCGCGTGTACTCCGGTGTCCTGAACTCCGGTGACAGCGTAATGAACTCCGTACGCCAGAAGAAAGAGCGTGTGGGTCGTCTGCTGCAGATGCACGCGAACTCCCGTGAAGAGATCAAGGAAGTTCTGGCCGGTGACATCGCTGCCTGTGTGGGCCTGAAAGACATCACCACCGGTGACACCCTGTGTGACCTGAACAAGGTGATCGTGCTTGAGCGTATGGAATTCCCGGAGCCGGTAATTTCCGTAGCGGTTGAGCCGAAGTCCAAGGCAGACCAGGAAAAGATGGGTCTGGCACTGGGTCGTCTGGCTCAGGAAGATCCCTCCTTCCGCGTGAAGACCGATGAAGAATCCGGCCAGACCATTATTTCCGGTATGGGCGAGCTTCACCTGGACATCATCGTTGACCGCATGAAGCGTGAGTTCAAGGTTGAATGTAACGTAGGTGCACCGCAGGTAGCCTACCGTGAAACCTTCACCAAGGGCGCCGACGTTGACGGCAAGTTCGTCAAGCAGTCCGGTGGTCGTGGTCAGTACGGTCACGTTAAGGTTCGCTTCGAGCCTATTGATCGTGATGAAGAGTTCCAGTTCGCTGAGGAAATCCACGGTGGTACCGTTCCGAAGGAATACTTCGGTGCTGTACAGAAGGGTATCGACGAGCAGCTGAAGGCTGGTGTTCTGGCCGGTTACCCGATCCTGGGTGTGAAGGCGACGCTGTACGATGGTTCCTACCATGAGGTGGATTCCAACGAAAACGCTTTCCGTATGGCGGGTGCTCTGGCTGTTAAGAATGCAGCCAAGGAAGCCGGCGCGGTACTGCTCGAGCCAATCATGAAAGTTGAAGCGGTTACCCCGGAAGACTACATGGGTGACGTGATGGGCGATTTGAACCGTCGTCGCGGCATGGTACAGGGCATGGAAGACACCATGGCCGGTAAAGTAATCCGCGCTGAGGTTCCGCTCTCCGAAATGTTCGGTTACGCTACTGACCTGCGTTCCATGTCTCAGGGTCGTGCCAGCTACTCCATGGAGTTCCTGAAGTACTCTGAAGCACCGAAGAACATCGCTGAAGAAGTTATCAGCGGCAAGAAATCTTAAATTTACGGTTAATTTGTTAAGGGTATAGAGCCGTGGCAAAGGAAAAGTTTGAACGTAATAAACCGCACGTAAACGTAGGCACCATCGGTCACGTTGACCATGGTAAAACTACTCTTACCGCTGCGCTGACTCGTGTATGTGCGGAAGTATGGGGCGGTAACGCTGTTGCCTTCGACGGTATCGACAATGCTCCGGAAGAGCGTGAGCGTGGTATCACCATCGCTACCTCTCACGTGGAGTACGATTCCCCGACTCGTCACTACGCCCACGTAGACTGCCCCGGGCACGCTGATTATGTGAAAAACATGATCACCGGTGCTGCCCAGATGGACGGTGCGATCCTGGTATGTTCCGCAGCTGATGGCCCGATGCCGCAGACTCGCGAGCACATCCTGCTGTCTCGTCAGGTTGGCGTACCTTACATCGTTGTGTTCCTGAACAAAGCGGACATGGTTGACGATGAAGAGCTGCTCGAGCTGGTTGAAATGGAAATTCGTGAGCTGCTGAGCGACTACGACTTCCCGGGCGACGACACTCCGATCATCAAGGGTTCTGCTCTGAAGGCTCTGGAAGGCGATACCAGCGAGATCGGTATGCCGGCAGTACAGAAGCTGGTTGAGACCCTGGACGAGTACATCCCTGAGCCGGAGCGTGCGGTCGATGGCGCGTTCCTGATGCCGATCGAAGACGTCTTCTCCATCTCTGGTCGTGGTACCGTGGTAACCGGCCGTGTAGAGCGTGGCATCGTGAAGGTGGGTGAGGAAATCGAGATCGTGGGTATCCACGACACCACCAAGACCACCTGTACCGGTGTTGAAATGTTCCGCAAGCTGCTGGACGAAGGCCGCGCTGGTGAGAACGTTGGTGTTCTGCTGCGTGGTACCAAGCGTGATGAAGTTGAGCGTGGTCAGGTACTGGCCAAGCCGGGCTCCATCAAGCCGCACACCAAGTTTGTTGCTGAGGTGTACGTGCTGAGCAAGGACGAAGGTGGTCGTCACACTCCGTTCTTCAACGGTTACCGTCCGCAGTTCTACTTCCGTACCACTGACGTAACCGGTGCTTGTACTCTGCCGGAAGGTACTGAGATGGTTATGCCGGGCGATAACGTTCAGATGAACGTTGAACTGATCGCTCCGATCGCCATGGAAGACGGTCTGCGCTTCGCTATTCGCGAAGGTGGCCGTACCGTTGGCGCTGGCGTGGTAGCCAAGATCACCGAGTAATTCGTTACCCGGTATCAAGGAAAGGGTCGCTTCGGCGGCCCTTTTTTTGTTTGTGCTATGGCGAGCCAGGATCGGGTACTCCTTCTGTGTTTTTTGCCCGAAGGTCTAGCTGCCCCTGTTAATTGAGTAACTATAAGTATTACCTGCATGTAAAACCTACTAGTAAGGGTGCTCCGTTTTAGTGTTACCCCTCTACACATTTCTGTTTGCCCGGCGTTAGATAAAGCTCATGGATTGGGTGATTGCTCAATCAGTTGGAAATGGCTTCTAACGAACGGGGAAAGGGAATGTCCACTATCTCAATTTTTGGGCTGGGCTATGTTGGCGCAGTCTGCACCGCCTGCTTCGCAAAAAAAGGTCATACCGTCATTGGTATGGATGTCAGTGAGGGAAAGGTTGCCCAGGTCCAGCGTGGTGAGTCACCCATTGTTGAAGAACAGCTGGGAGAGCTACTGGCGGAAGGTGTGTCAGCCGGACGCATTACCGCTACCACTGATGCCAAACAAGCCGTTGCTGACAGTCAGGTGTCCTTTGTTTGTGTCGGCACGCCGAGCGACCAGAGCGGTTTTCTGAATACCCGTTATCTGAAAGCCGTCTGCGAAGATATCGGTCTGGCGCTGCGCGACAAGGACGATGTTCATCTGGTCGTGATTCGAAGCACTGTGCTGCCTGGGCTGGTGCGTGGTGATCTGCTGCCTATTCTCGAGGCCGCTTCAGGCAAGAAGGCTGGCATCGATTTCCTGCTGGCCGTTAACCCCGAATTCCTGCGTGAATCCACTGCCATTTATGATTTCTTCAACCCACCGATGACGGTGGTGGGCGGCATCAATGAAGAGGCGTCAGATGCGCTGGCCGCCCTATACGAAGGGCTTGATGCGCCGCTGGTGAAGATGGCGCTGGAAGAGGCCGAGCTGGTGAAGTACGCCTGTAATTCCTGGCATGCCACCAAGGTGTCGTTTGCCAATGAAATCGGCAACATCGCCAAACAGGCCGGTGTGGATGGTCGCCGGGTGATGGAAGTGGTGTGCATGGACAATAAGCTGAACCTGTCCAGTTACTACATGAAGCCAGGGTTTGCCTATGGCGGTTCCTGCTTGCCCAAAGATGTTCGGGCGTTGAACGCCTGGTGCGCAAAGGTGTCGCTACCGTCGCCATTGTTGGCATCGCTGTCGAGCAGTAATGACAATCAGGTGGATCGGGCCATGGCCATGATCCGTGGATCCGGAATGAAAAAAGTGGGCATGCTGGGACTCAGCTTTAAGCCGGGTACCGATGACTTGCGCGAAAGCCCCCTGGTTAGCCTCGCGGCCCGGCTGCTTGCAGAAGGCTATACCCTTGCGGTTTACGACAGCAATGTCAGCTATGCCAGTAAGCACAGCCCGGTGGCGGAACAGCTTTGGAGTAGCTACGGCGAGCTGTTCAATTGTCTTGTTGAAGACATGGATCAGCTGGTTGAGGACAGTGACGTCGTGGTGGTCGGACATGCGATCCCTGTATTCAAGGATGTGGCGGACTCTGTGAACAGTGGCCGCTTGCTGATTGATCTGTGTGGCTATCTCCCCGGTGTTTCCAGCGAAGACCGTCAAGGGATCTGCTGGTAATCGTCATGAAAAATCTCGGGGAATGGCTGTTGTGGCTATCCGTGGTGATGGGGCTGGCCGTTCTGATCGACCCCGCTTATCTGGATAGTAGCGATCGCAAGTTCATCATGCTCATCGGTGCCATTGGGCTGTGGCGCTACTCCATGGGGGGCATGCATCTGCTGCGCGGACTGTGGTTCATGCGGGTGACCTTTCCTGCCATGCGCCGCACTATTGTCCGCGATCCAAAGGCTTATGCGCCGAGTCATGTGTACCTGGTGGTGACCAGCTTTCGTATCCCCGCAGATACGACCTGGAATGTCTATGCCAGTGTATTCCGAGAGGCGGTAGGCTGCGGAACGCCTGCCACCGTGGTGGTGTCGATTGTAGAGCGGGCTGATGAGAGCCTGATCCGGCAGTGCCATCGTGAGTTTGATCCACAGGGCAGCGTCAAGCTGATCATCTGTCGGGCCCGTGGCACTGGCAAGCGTGATGGGCTGGCGTTGGCCTTCCGGGCTGTCAGTCGCACTATGCCAGACCGGGATGCCGTGGTGGGCGTGGTCGATGGCGACACCATGCTGGCACCGGATTGTGTTCGCGACTCCGTCTGTTTTTTTGGCTTGATGCCGAACCTGGGTGGTCTTACCACCAACGAGCAGTGTGTGGTCCGTGGCAGTCGGGTCATGCGGGACTGGCATACCATGCGCTTCGCCCAGCGTCACCTGAACATGTGCTCCATGGCGCTCTCGCACCGGGTGCTGACCATGACGGGGCGCATGTCATTCTTTCGCGCAGCGGTGCTCACCGCACCGGAATTTATTGCCGATGTGGAGTCCGATCACCTCCAGCACTGGCGTCTGGGTCGGTTTCAGTTTCTCACTGGTGACGACAAGTCCAGCTGGAACTCCCTGATGACATTGGGCTGGGACACTTTTTATGTGCCGGATGCCCACACGCTGACAGTGGAACATCCCCCTCATCATCGTTTTGTGCCGGCTACCTTGCAGCTGATGTTTCGCTGGTATGGGAACTCACTGCGCCAGAACCTGCGCGCAACCCGTCTCGGCTGGCGTCGACTCGGGCTATTCACCACTTTTGTGTTGTATGACCAGCGAATCAGCATGTGGACCTGCCTGATCGGTTTAACCGCCGCTCTGATAATGGCGTCGTTGCAGAACTGGCAGCTGTTGGTGGTGTACCTGTTCTGGATTGCATTGTCGCGCACCTTCGTGGCGGCCTTGCTGACAGTGACTTGTCATCCCGTAGGGCCGCTATATCCAGTGCTGTTGTATTACAACCAGGTGGTGGGTTCACTGGTGAAAATCTTTGCGATGTTTCACCTCGACCGACAAAGCTGGACACGGCAGAAAACCACCTTGTCCGTACAGAACGCAGGCTTTGATGCGACCTTCAACCGCATCAGTTCAAAAACCATGTTGTTTTCGGCAGGAAGCCTGTTTGTGTGTTTGATGATGCTGCTGACCGGCAGCTAGAGCAAAGCGTAGCACCTGATGGTTTGGGGACCGGGTGCTGCCATGGAGGGAAGGATCGTGGAAGAGAAAAAAATTCGTCAGGTGCACGAATCACAGGAAGAGCGTCAGCACGTCAGGGTCAGGCTACAGGGAAGTCTGCGACTGCGTCTGCAGAGCCCGGTGAAAGGGATTTTTTCTCTGGAGGATGTGTCACTGGGTGGCCTGTCATTCATTGCTGGTCAGGTCAATCTGGCGCCAGGAACGCTATGTCATGGCGAGATTGTCTTTCGGCTCGGGCGGGCCAATTTGTCCATGCCGATCAGTTTCAAGGTGATCTATCAGCAGGACGGCAGCCAGCGGGTGGGTGGTCAGTACACCGTCATCGATCAGCAGAATACGGATTTGCTGCGCTTGTTGATCAGCAACTATCTGGCCGGTGAACTCACCGAGCTGGATGACGTGATCGACAACATGAAGCGCGAAAATTATGTGGCCACTCGCAAGAGCAAGCAAAACCCGGTTGCCCGAACTCGCTGGGACCGTTCTCGTGCCATGTTTGGCAGCGTGCTGTTCTTCGCCGCCGGTTTACTGGCGTTCATGGTGGTGGCCTACAAGCTCTATCAGCATGCCTTTCTAACCCGTGCCGATGATGCCTGGGTGTCCATGCCCGGCAAGACGGTGCGAATGCCGGAAAACGGTTATGTACAGATGCTGTTGCCGGAGGGCGCTACCCGGGTGGAGCAGGGGCAGCCGCTGCTGACGGTGTCATCGCGTTTGGTCGCGCGACTTAATAACGGAGTGTTACTGGATAGTCTGGACCCGGACAAGGTTCGCGCCCTGCTGGATGCAGCGGTGTTTGATGTCACGTTGAACAGCCCCTGTGATTGTGAAATTGCAGAGTTGCTGATTAAGGACGGCGAGTTTGTTCACAAGGACAGCCTGTTGATGGAGTTGGTGGATCCCAGTGGCCCTGCATCCATCACGGCGCTGTTTGGCGGCAGTGCCGACGAGCTGGGTGCGGCCGTTGGCGATGCGGTCACCGTGCGCTATCTGGATGGGCAAACCGATGCCGGTGCCACGATTACCCAGCTGGTGCGAGATGAGGAAAGTGGCATGTTGCGAATGCAGATCGCTGCCGAACGTGTGTTGCCGTCCTCTGCCCAGAACCAGCCTGTCAGTGTCACGGTGCATCCGTCATGGCTTCCCGTTCTCTGACCATCGGTCTGGTGGCCCTGCTTGCCGGCTGCCAGATGCCGGCGGATACCAGCACTGCCCGTTATTTGCTTGCCCAGGGTAACACCGCTGAAGCACGCCAGCAGTTACGTGAGCTGGCAGAGGCGGGGGATGCGGCCGCGCAGGTGGAATACGGCAAGCTGATTGCGGGTGATCAGGGGTCGGATCCAGCAGACGCCATGAAATGGTATCAGCGTGCCTGGCGTCAGCAGGAGTACCGTGCAGGTCCCGCCAGCTTGCGACTGTTCAAACGCTATCAGGGCAGTCTCGCCTTTGGTGAAACCCGTGCCCGAGAGGTGCTTGCGCCACTCCGGCCCCGTGAAAGTCCGCAGGATCTGCAGCTGGCACTGGATGTGGTGGTGCTGTACCCCGGCGCGGCCACGGACAAGGAGTGGCAGGAGTGGCTTCGACTGTACCGTCGTAGCTGCGTTATTGACTGTTATTTCGAAACCTATGCGGGGCGCTACGCCCAGCACCGCGGGGAATTCGAACAGGCAGAAATGCTTTACAGCCTGGCGCTGCATCGTGATCCGAGAGCCGTGGAATACCTGCAGGACATGCACTGGAACAACGGTGAGCCGGAGCGGTTTGTGGCGCTGATGCAAAACCTGGAGGGGGATGTGTCGCTGGATGGCGCCTACTGCCTGCGGGTGGCGACCCTCATCAAGGCCAATGCGATCAAGGCGGAGCATGACCCCTCCGTGATGCGCTGGCTGCAAAGGGCGGTGGATAAAGGGGAGTCGTTGGCGTTGTCAGAGCAACTTCGCTACATGCTGGCCTGGCCCGATTTCTACAGCCATGAGGCGTTCACCGACACGGTGGCCGAGCTGTTGCCGAAAGATCCGGCGGCGGCGATGTTCTATCGGGCGCAGGGGGATCTGCAGTCGCTCTGGTATGCACTCAGGCCGGAGCGCGCCCGTGCGGATCTGGAAGATCTGGTTAAGCAGGATATGACACAGGCGTTGATGCCATTGGGGACGCTTTACGAGAGCGGCTTCCTGGGGGAGGCAGACATGGATAAAGCGGTGGAATACTACACTCGCGCAGCAGAAGCGGGAATTGCGCAGGGGGATGAGGCCCTGGCTGATCTCTATCTCCGTGGTCGTGGCGTGATGCGTGACCCGATCAGGGCGTATGCCCACAAGGAGGCGAGCAAGGTCCTGTTGCCGAGGACCGCCCGGGAAGAAGCCAGGGAGCGACTCGCACTTCCGGAAAGTCTTCAGCCCGCCGGAGAGCAGGCCGCCCGGGAATTGGTTGAACAGCGTCGCCGCTGGCTGGAGGGGCAGTTTCATGTCGCGATTACGCACTAGAGCAACCGCCGTGCTGCTGGCCTCTGCCGCCATGGTGGCCGAAGCTGCACCGCTGCCGGTACATACCTATGACCAGCGGTTGTACTTCAGTGCCGGTGAGTCACCTGACTATCTCAAGCTTTATATCGATGAGCAGACCGAGGCAAACGGGTTACTGCGGTATGAGCCTCGCTACTATTGGCGCAGTGGCGATACCGAGTGGCATCGCTGGGATGCCCAGCTGCGCGCCAAGTTGTTGGTAGCCGTGGGGCGCCCCAGTAGCCTGCAGGCTGATGAAAATGGCCGCATCCGCGAGGATGAGCATTACGCGGAATTGCGTGATGCCTGGGTTCGCCGCCGTATGCTGTTTGGCTCGCCATCGTTATCGCTGGCGATGGGGCGGCAGTCCTACAAGGATGAAGAGGGCATCATCTGGGACCTCCCTCTTGAAAGTCTGAATCTGGATTACCGGGCGAGTCTCTGGCGGGCGCACCTGGTTGCCGGTCAGCAGGTGGCGACTTTTCGCTCAGATGATTCCGATCTGGATCCGCGAGATGAAGATATCTTTCGGGTGCTGGCGGGCGTGGGCAAGCAGTGGCTGCCGGGGCACTGGTGGGATTTGCAACTGCATTATCAGGATGACAGATCCGGGGCGCAGGTGGAGAGGCTCGATGATCTTCTGGATGTGCGGGATTTCACTGGCTACTGGGCAGGGGTAAGGCTGCATGGGGAGGGAGGGTATGCCCCTGCACTTGGCTACACCATCAACGGTTTGTTTCAGGAAGGCGAGTTGCAGCGCTATGCGATTGATGGCCGGGGTAGCCGTATCGAAAGTGAGGATACAGTGCAGGGTTATATGGTTCAGGGGGAGCTTTATGGCCGCATCGACAGTTTAAGCTGGCGCCCCGCACTGGGAGTGCGTGCCGCCACCACGGACGAACCAGACTATGAGGTGAACGACGGTTTTTTCCAAAGCCGGGTGCAGAGCAACCGGCGTCCGGGGGTGGCGGATCTGTCATCCGGCGTGCTGGGAGATTTGCTCGACTATGAAATGAGAAACCTGGCTTTCGCTGCAGCCTGGTACCGGCAGCAACTATGGCCTCGTGCCGAGCTGGAGTTACTGGCCGGCTCGTTGCAAAGGTTAAACACGTCTGTGCGGGTCAGCAGTCCAATCAGTAATCCGCTGGTGGAGGGGGAGGCTCACCTGGGCAATGTGGTGAATGTGGCGCTGGGGTGGCAGTCATTTCCCCTGGCCTTGTCTGAGCGCCGCCAGATGCAGCTTTCCGCAAGACTCAGTTATTCCGCTTTTGACATGGGCGATGCCTATGAAAGGCCGGAACAGATTCACCAGATTCTGTTTGTTATCGCAGGGAGGTGGTAACGATGGTCTTTTCATCCAATCTATTTGTATTTTTGTTCCTGCCGCTTTTTCTCGCGGCCTACTACCTGACACCAATGCGCGGGCGAAATCTGACCATTCTGTTGGGTAGTTATCTGTTCTACGCTTGGTGGCGTCCGGATTTCCTGCTGCTGTTTGTGGCCATCACCCTGTGGAATTATGTGTTCGCGCTGATCATTCACCGGTTTCGGGAGCATCCGCGCTGTTTCTATTGGCTGGTGCTTGGGGTGGCGGGTGACCTGGCTGCGCTGGGCTACTTCAAGTACGCCAACTTCGGTGTAGACAGCATCAGCGCGATGATGGTGTCGGTAGGCCTCAATCCCTTTTTCCTTGAGAAAATCATCCTTCCTCTGGGAATTTCCTTTTATACGTTCCAGGCATTGGCTTATCTGGTGGATGTCTACCGCGGGGATGCCAGGCCAACGCGCAGTTTTATCAACTTTGCCGCGTTTATTTCTTTCTTTCCGCAGCTTATTGCCGGCCCGATTTTGCGCTACCGGAATCTGGAACGACAGTTTGAACAGCGAACCCATTCCATGGAGCTGTTCTCGTTGGGGGCAAGCCGTTTCCTCTTGGGCTTTATCAAGAAGGTGCTGATTGCTGACAGTATTGCTCCAGTGGCGAGCTACCTGATGGCGGCCCCCGAGCCCGGCTTTGTGGATAGCGTGTTTGGTGTCGTGGTATCGACCTTGCAGTTGTACTTCGATTTTTCCGGTTACTCGGATATGGCCATCGGGCTTGGCATGATGATGGGCTTCAAGTTTCAGGAAAACTTCAACCAGCCGTTTATATGCCAGAGCGTGACGGAGTTCTGGCAGCGATGGCACATCACCCTGTCACAGTGGCTGCGGGATTATCTCTACCGGCCATTGAAGAAGACGCTCGGCTGGCCCGTGTCCGCAGCAACGTTTACCACGCTGACACTGGCGGGCTTGTGGCACGGGGCGGATCTGGCCTTTGTCCTGTGGGGTGCAGCACTGGGAGGGATGATGGTGCTGGAGCGGCGGTTCGGCTGGGTGACTACCATGTCGACGCCGTATTCCCTTTGGAAGAACTACCGGGCATTGGCCTTCCTGTGGTTTATCTGGCCATTGTTCCTGGCCGCTAATGTGACAGATGCCTGGCGAATCATGTCCGGCCTGCTGGGCATGAATGGCTGGGGGAGTTTGCACAACCTCGCCCTGTGGGTGTCGCCAATGACGCTGTTTTTCTGCGTGGTGGCCATGTTCTGGGATCGAGCCAGTGCTTACTACAACAAGCGCTTCTACCTGGGGCTCGACAAGGGCAACGTATACCAGGATGTCAGTGGCTGGCGTGTCCCGTTGTTATGGTGTGGTTTTGCTTTGGCGGTGACCCGGCTGTCGGCCGAGTCGTTCTCTCCCTTTCTCTATTTCCAGTTCTGACAGGAGCTCGCCATGATTGCCATGAAAAAAGCTTCTCTGGTCAATGGCTGGCTATTCCTGGTCGTCATTTTTTCTGGGTTGTTGTCATTGTTGTACCCCGTCGGGCACTTCTTCGTCACGGAGCCGGCCGCCTGGGAGCAGTTCCGCAAGGGTGAGCTGGTACGCAAGCTGGAGCGTCACGTGGATGAGCAGTTTGTACTCCGAGAGCCCTCGATTTCCCTCTGGGCGGATGCCAGCTTCCTGCTCTTTCACGCCGGTCGGCCGGGGGTTCTGGTGGGGGAGAAGGACTGGCTCTTTACCCGAGAAGAGTATTACTTCGATCGTCGCAGTGAGCAGGTGTTGGCGAAGAACCTGGATGAGCTGGCGCTGACGGTATGCGCGCTTGAAGCGATGGGCAAGGAGGTGCTGCTGATACCTGTGCCCGCCAAGCGTCGTATTTATGCAAAGTGGAGCGATCGCTCAGTGTCTACAGGCATGGACTCGCTCTATCAGCAAATCACTTCTGCACTAAGCGCCTCCCGAATTCCCTGGCTGGATACCTTGCCATTGATGCAGCGGGCCGCGAGTAAGGATGCCGTCTTCATGCGCACGGATACCCACTGGAGCCCCTACGGCGCTGAAGTGGTGGCGGCGGGGGTGGCATCAACACTGGCGCTTGCGTCTACTCAACGCTTTCAGACCCAGCAAGTCGCGGTGGAACCTTATGAAGGAGACTTGCTTCGCTATCTCCCGACCAGCCGGGGCTTGGGTCCTGAGCGGGAGGAGTTACTGGTGCGCTATGAAACGTCCGCTCTGGGTCAGGCTCAGGATGCCGCTGCCTTGCTCGGTGATGACATGCCGCCGGTGGCGTTGGTGGGCACCAGCTATAGCGCGATGGATGAGTGGCACTTCCCGGGTTTCCTGAAACAGCAGCTGGGCGAGGATGTACTGGTCTATGCGCTGGAGGCCGAGGGGCCGTTTGCGGCCATGCGAGAGTTTATCACCGACCCCGCCGCCAGGGATGAGCGGGTGAAGTATGTGCTTTGGGAGGTGCCGGAAAGGGCGCTGATTCAATCAATGGAACCGATTGTGGAGGGGGAACGTCATGCGTGTATGGCTCATGATTCTGACCATACTGCTGAGCTTGCCGGTGTGGGCGGCTCAGGACGGTAACGAAGGGTTGTATGAAATGGCTGCGCCACCTGATTCGGCTTTTATCAGGGTGGTGAATATCTCTCAGGTGCAGACAACGGTGGCCATGGATGAATGGCGTCAGTCGCTGGCGCCAGGTCAGGCAGGCGACTATCTCTACCGGCCTGCGGGTGAGGCGCAGTTGAAGGTCAACGACAAGCCATTCACATTTAGCTTCGAGAAGCGGTCGGTGCAGACGCTGGTGTTTGATGGCGCTTCACTGGTGCCCCATCAGGACACGTACTTCAACAGCCGCCTCAAGGCGTTGCTGGTGATGTATAACCTGTCTACCCAGCCCGCCTCACTGCAGACCAGTAACGGCGCGGTTAATGTGATCGGCCCTTTGTTGTCGGGCACTAGTGGTGAACGCCAGATCAACGGCGTCAAGGTCTCGCTGAAAGTGGCCCTGGATAGCGGCGCCGAGCTGCCGCTGCAGGAAGTGGTGTTACAGCGTGGGCGAGTCTATACCGTACTGGTCACCCCGGGCAGCAGCGGCGCGGAAGCCCGCCTGGAGGAAACCCATGTGGCTACGACAACTCCCTGATCGGGTTCGCTGGCTGCTGATTGGAGGTGGCCTCGCCATGGCCGCTCTCGCAGCAGCGGAGCCGAACACCAGCCATGCGGGTAACGATGACGCAGAGGAGGAGGCGGTGTTGCGGGGCGCGTTTCTGAAGCCCCCATTCACTTGTGAGGCACTGTCTGATCCGGCCACCTATGCTGCAGGAAGCATGGCCAGCATGCGGCAATTGATTGCCGGTGAGACTTACTGGTATTTCCGCAGCGAGGTCGATTTACAGCAATCTTTTCACCTCGATGAGGCCAGCCAGGCCGCCTTTGCCGAGCTGGTTAGCCGGCTTGCCCAGCGCGGCGTTAGGCTGGTCGTGATGCTGCAGCCTACTCGCGGTCTGATGCATTCGGATGCTTTGCTGTCGCCCTGGCAAGAGCAGTACTCTCTTGCGGCGGCCAGGCATTCTTTTCTGAAAAAAGCGCACACTTTGAGAGCGCTTGGGGCCATCGTGCCAGACATGGAGCCGGTGCTGACCGGGCAGCACGAGAAGGAGTATTTTTTCCGTCGTGATCACCACTGGACTCCCTATGGCGCGGATGTGAGTGCCCGCCAGGTGGCTGCTGCGATGCTGGCGGAGCCTGCTCTCGACGAACTGCCGGAAATAGCGTTCGAGACCCAACCGGATATCCTGCTGCGAAAGATGGGCACCATGAATGTGGCCGTCAGCAGTGTCTGCGGCAATGCCTATGGTTTCCAGTGGGTGCGTGGGGCGGTCACCTCGCCAGTGGAGAGGATCGACAGTGCTGATGCCTTGTTTGGCGATGTGGCCGCTCCGGCAATTGCGCTGGTGGGCACCAGTAATTCCGATAATCGTGATGAACGCTACAAGAACTACAATTTCCATGGCTATCTGCAGCAATACCTCAGCCGCGATATCGTCAACTTTGCCATGACCGGTGGTGGGGCGACAGGGTCGCTGGAAGACTTGCTGCTGTCAGATGCTTATCAGAGTGGCCAGTTTCGCTACCTGATCTGGGAACTGCCTGTGAGCTATGCGCTGGAGGATCAGGTGGTTTGGCGACAGCTTCTCCCTGAAGCATCAGGAGGCTGTGCCGACCAGACCCTTCTTGCCAGTGAAAAAGTCACTGTCCCTGTCGCCAGTATCGACGAGCGTGCAGAAGTACTGGCTAACTCCGGGCAAAACCGGCACTTGACCGCTGGCAAGGATCATCTGCTGCTGGACATGAACTTCTCGGACAGTAACTTCAAGCAATTCTATGTGCTGGCTTATTACGATGACGGCCAGCGCGAAAAAATCCGCATTCGCCGCCCTGCACGACTGGACACAGGACGTTTCATGCTGCGCCTGGATCCTCCCTCCCGGCACAGCAATCTGTTATCGGTGCTGTTGGAATTTGAACAACCAGTGGCGGCGGCCATGGAGGTGGAGGTGTCACTGTGCGACTACTGACAGCACTTGTTCTGGGCATGATTTCGGGCTGTGGTCAGGCTTCGCTGGTGCCGCTCTTTGATCGCCAGCCCCAGAGTACGGGGGCACCTGACTCACGGGCGCTGACTCGCTGCGAGGCGCAACTCCGGGGCTATCCCCCTTATGCCGGGCCTTTGGCTATGGGCAGCAAGTATGATCAAGCGCGGTCGAGCAAGGATACTCTGGACCGCAAGGCCGCCAGGCAGTACGAGGCGCAGGTAGAGGATATTTACGGCTACCTGTCTTTTCTGGGGCAGGTTACAGAGTATATGCGGGATCCCCGTCCCGCTGTCCGCGCAGCAGCAAAAACCTGTTTTGCCGAGGCGCTTGAGCCATGGGCCCAGGCCAATGCTCTTGCCCAGCGAGATGCCAGCAAGCAGGGGGAGGCGGTGCGTAAATGGTTTCTGTCGGCGCTAGCCACCAACATGATGAAAGCCCAGGCGCTGACGGATTGGCAGATCAGCGAGGCTCAGCGTAACTGGCTGGGACGACTGGCTGACCGGGTACAGGCCCATGCGGAGCCCCGGCGGCAGCGGATGGATTTGTACAATAACCATGATTACTGGTCCTCCTGGGCGGTCATGGCAGCGGCGTTGGTGCTGGATGACCCGGCGCGGCTTGTGTGGGCGGAGGAGGGGTACTGGTTGGCTATTGGTCAGATTACCCCGCGCCAGGGAGGCGTGGTGTTGCCCAGGGAGGCGGCCCGCGGTAAGCGGGCGGAGGAATATCACGCTTTTGCCATCACCCCATTGATCTTGATGGCAGAGGCCGGCACCCGTAATGGTTTGAATCTGTACGGCGGGAATGGTGCGCAGTTACATGCTCTGGCCCAGCAGGTGGTGCATTTCTGGGCGGGAGATGGGAAGGGAGCCTCCTTTGCGCAAAAGCAGGTGGCCATTGATGACAGCAAGATGGCCTGGTGGCCGGTTTACGCACATCGTTTTCCGGATCGCCTGCCGTTGCCAGCAGGGGATGGGGATCGTTTTGGCTCCCGGTTTACTGGAGGCTCGCTAGCGGGCTTGTGGGAAGCATCTCAGTGAAGCGAATGGCGACTTTTTTTCCTTGCAGCAATGGCGGTAGCACATCGGCTTCCTGATCGGCCAGGTTGCCTGCCAGATATTTTCCCCGGTTGCTGGCGTGGCGAAGACTGACGCCGCTGATTTCCAGTTTGCCTTCGCCGCTCGTCTGCAGTGCAGCCAGATGATTCTTGTGCAGGCGCAGGTTGCTCATGCTGCCGTTGACTTCGTGCCCCGGGGCCGCCTGAATCGAGATGGCATAGCGTTGATTGTGGCTGATATTGGCCTCTTCAATACTGACCTCCATACTTCCGTCAAGACGTAGGCCATCACTGCCGTTGTTTCTCAGGGTGAGGGCTTTCATCAGGGTAGTGTGCTGTCCGCGCAGGCTCTTGATCTGGGCGCCATACTCCAGGTTGTTTTCGCTGGTAACGCTGGAAATGTGCACTTCGCCGTTGTGGTTCTCAAGCAGAATGCCGCTCCCGGCGTTGTGACGAAGCACGCTATCCTTCAAATCCAGCGCGGCGTAGCCCCCTGCCCGCAAGCCGTGTCCTCCGGCATTGCTGACCACCAGACGTTCGATCCTCGCCCGGCTGCTTTGCAGCACCAGGCCCTGCTCACGGCTACCGCTGACGGTAAGCCCGCTGATGCTCACCTGACTGCCTGCCTCAGCATCCAAACCGCGATAAAGGTTGCGGAACTGCGAATCCACAATATAAAGCCGTGCAGGGGCGCCACTATCCTGGTAGCGGTGACGGGCTACGCTGACGCCGTTGGCGCGATAGTCGGCGCGGCCAAGGGCGATTAGCGCGCTGTTGAGGATGCGCGTGGTGGAGCCCCCCCAGCCGTGAATGAATCCACTGCTCCGGTCGCCATTGCTGGTAATGGTGCTGTGCTCGATGACCAGTTCACCGCGGTTGATCAGACAGCCGCCATGGCGCCCTTCGATGAACAGGTTGCTGTCTGACAGGGTTAGTCGGGCACCAGGGCCAATCACCAGCGGATAGTGAAGAGTCCAGCCGGTATCTGAATGACTCAGGGTGCGGGGGCCAAGTTGTTGGGCGAGCTGGTCAAGGCTGTATTCACCGCTATTGAGCACGATGGCTTGCGGGTGGCCCTGCTGGTAGTGGGCAATCTGACGGAACAGGCCATTGGCGGCAAAGGTTTCCAGTGGCCAGTTGCTGGCTTCATTGGCATAGATGGGCGTGAGCTTCACTGCCGCCATGGCTGGCTGCAGGGAGAGCAGTGATAAAACAGCGAACAGTGCGGTGAGGAGTCTGTTCATGATGCGCTCCTCAGCAGGCTGCTCAACTCCCGGGTCTTGCTGACCAGCAGCTCCGGGTTGGCGCGGGTTTCTACGTTCAGGCGGATCAGCGGTTCGGTATTGGAGGCCCGCACGTTGAAGCGCCAGTCGCTGAACTCCAGGCTCACCCCGTCAGTGTCGTCCTGATTCAGGGCAATGTGGCCATACTGGTCGAGGATGCTGCGCAGCGCTGCGCCGCTGTCGGGTACCGAGAAGTTGATTTCACCGGAAACCGGGTAGCGGTTGGCGCGCTCTCGCACCAGCGCAGACAGAGGCTGCCCGGATTCAGCCAGCAGGCGGGACAGGTGTAGCCAGGGCAGGATGCCTGAGTCGCAGTAATGGAAGTCCCTGAAGTAGTGGTGGCCACTCATTTCGCCCCCGTACAGGGCGTTGTCCTTGCGCATGCGCTCCTTGATGAAGGCATGGCCGGTTTTGCTCTGCAGGGGGTGGCCGCCGGCTTTCTGCACCGTATCGATGGTGCTCCAGGTCAGGCGTGGGTCGTGGATAATGGTGCTGCCGGGTTGGCGGGCGAGCAGGGCGTTGGCCAGCAGGCCGATGATGTAATAGCTCTCAACAAAGTCGCCATGCTCATCAAAAAAGAAACAGCGATCAAAGTCGCCGTCGAAGGCCACGCCCAGCTGGGCGCCATGACGGATCACCGCCTGGCTGGTCTCCGCCCGGTTTTCCGGTAGCAACGGATTGGGTACCCCATTGGGGAAGGTTCCGTCCGGGGTGTCTTGATAACGGTGGAGCAGAGGATGAATTCCCTTCTGCGCCAGCGCTTCCTGCAGTACGTCCAGTGCGGGACCAATGGCGCCGTTACCCGCATTGCTGACCATGCAAAAGCCATCAAGGGGCTGGCAGTCCACCAGATGAAGCAGGTGGTCAATGTAGGGGCGTTTATCGGTGCGGCGATGGCGGATGCCACGGATGCCGGTGTCCGGGAAGCGGTTTTCAATCACTCGGTCCCGGATCTCGAACAGCCCTGTATCGCCGCTGATAGGGCTGGCCCCGCGGCGGACCAACTTCATGCCGTTGTAGTCTGCAGGGTTGTGGCTGGCGGTGATCTGAACGCCGCCATCAGCCTGATGGAAGACGGTGCCGAAATACACCTCCTCCGTGCCGCTCAGGCCGATATCCACCACATCTGCACCGCTGCTCATGATGCCCTCGCAGAGGGCATTACAAAGCGCGGGGGAGCTCAGCCGCATGTCGGCGCCGACGACAATGCTGCGGGCCTTGAGCCAGTCGGCCATGGCCCGGCCAATTCGCCAGGCCATGTCCTCGTTGAGCTCCTCGCCGATCTTGCCGCGGATATCATAGGCCTTGAAGCAGGCAGTGCTCATGGTAGCTGCGCCACTTTTTCGCTGGCGTCCTCTCGGTGGTAACGGTCACTGATGCGAATGATGTCATCTTCGCCAAGATAGGTGCCGGACTGGACCTCAATCAGCTCAAGAGGGATGCGTCCCGGGTTCTCCAACGAGTGCACCTCGCCAATGGGGATAAACGTTGACTGGTTTTCAGCGACCAGAAAGGTGTTCTGCCCGCAGGTGACCTTGGCGGTGCCAGACACCACAATCCAGTGCTCGGCACGGTGATGATGCATCTGCACGGACAGTTGCTCGCCGGGCTTCACGGTAATGTGCTTCACCTGATAGCGGTGGCCCTTGTCCACAGAGTCGTATTTGCCCCAGGGGCGGTGTACCAGGCGGTGGTTCTCAGTTTCCGGGCGTTTGCGTGCCTTGAGGGTGTCGGTGATTCGCTTCACCTCCTGGGCCTGGCTCTTGTGGGCCACCAGGATGGCATCGGGTGTGTCTACCACCACGAGATCCTCGACACCGAGCAGGGCGACCAGACGCTCATCGCTCATGGCCAGGCTATTGCTGCTGCCATGGCTGATGATATCGCCGCGCAGATGGTTTCCGTCACCGTCTTTCTCCAGGTGATCCCACAGGGATTGCCAGGAGCCGAGATCATTCCAGAACAGTTCCACCGGCACCACGGCGCCATCTCGGGTGTGCTCCATGATGGCATAATCAATGGAGAGGTCTTCGCAGCGGGCAAAGCTGCTCTCATCCAGGCGGATGAAATCCAGGTCTGCAGCGCCTTGCAGAAGGGAGTGAGTGCAATGGGCCAGCATTTGCGGGTGGTGTTCACGCAGCTCCTGAAGATAGCGTTCGGCGCGGAACAGGAACATGCCGCTGTTCCACAAATAGTTACCGTCTTCGACAAACCGCTGGGCAGTGGCGGCATCCGGTTTTTCGACAAAACGTTCAATCAGGTGATGCTCACCCCGGGATTCCCCCATACATATATAGCCGTAACCGGTTTCGGGCCGGTTGGGTTGAATGCCGAAAGTCACCAGCAGCCCGCTCTCGGCAGCCTGGTATCCGGTTTTGATGGCGGCTTCCAGTGCTTCCGGGTTGCGGATAGCGTGATCCGCCGGGCAGACAAAGATTTTGGCATTAGTGTCCCGTTGACGAGCCTGCAGTGCGGCAAGGGCGACTGCCGGGGCGGTATTGCGTCCGCAGGGCTCAAGAAGGATGTCTGCTTCTATTCCGATATCGCCAAGCTGCTCTGCCACCAGAAAACGATGCTCTTGATTGCAGACGACAATGGGGCGTACGGCGCGCAGATCCGCTGGTAGCCTCAGGAATGTGGCCTGAAGCATGCTGAACTCGCCATTCAGGCGTAGCAGTTGCTTGGGGTAATGAGAGCGAGACAGCGGCCACAGGCGCGAGCCAGTGCCACCGGCAATAATGACTGGAATCAGCATCAGAAATCCCTTCCTTCCTTAATACAACGAACCCGCAACAAGCGGGAGCGGCTTAAAAGCCTTCCTCGAGAGCAAACATTGCGCTGTGCCTGATGAAGGTGGAAAGGGAGAAGATGCAGGTTTTACGAAATTCCGCTCTGATGGGTAGTTTGGTAACGCTTCATAGGGAGTAGTTTTGGGCTATACTCGCCCCCCGCGCGGCTAATTTGCAGATTGTTTGAAATTACCCCTTGCAAACCTCGGGGGGGCTGTCTATTATTCGCGCCCTGCCTCAAGGCAGTTACCAACCGGGGCATTGTTCCCGGGCATGTTTTGACACCACGTACCTATCCATGGAGATCAGGTGGGTGGGCTTTTTGCCATATAAATTATGGTTCGAAACAGTCTGGAGTTTGTTAGCTATGGCTAACCAAAGAATCCGCATCCGTCTCAAGGCCTTTGATCATCGTCTGATCGATCAATCTGCCCAGGAGATCGTGGATACGGCCAAACGGACAGGCGCGCAGGTTACGGGTCCTATCCCGCTTCCCACGCGTAAAGAGCGTTTTACTGTGCTGATCTCTCCGCACGTAAACAAAGATGCGCGAGATCAGTATGAGATCCGCACTCACAAGCGTCTGGTTGACATCGTCGAGCCTACGGACAAAACCGTGGATGCTCTGATGAAGCTTGATCTGGCTGCTGGTGTGGATGTGCAGATCAGCCTGGGTTAACAACGGGCGGGTTAATAACCGCGACAGGTTGTGAAGAGGTAAACAATGGCGATTGGTGTGATCGGTCGAAAATGTGGCATGACTCGCGTGTTCACTGAAGAAGGTGTCAGTGTTCCTGTGACCGTCATCGAGGTGACCCCGAACCGGGTTGCTCAGGTTAAGACCGAAGAATCAGATGGCTATCAGGCCGTGCAGGTAACGGTGGGTGAGCGCCGTGCCAGCCGTGTGACCAAGGCTCAGGCCGGTCACTTTTCCAAGGCTGGTGTCGAAGCAGGTCGTGGCGTTTGGGAATTCCGTGCTGAAGCTGGTGAGCTGCAGCCTGGTTCCGAAGTGACCGTAGAGGGTTTTGAAGCAGGTCAGATGATCGATGTGACCGGCACCTCCAAGGGTAAGGGTTTTGCTGGCGGCGTTAAGCGCTGGAACTTCAGCACCCAGGATATGACCCATGGTAACTCTCTGTCCCACCGTGCTCCGGGTTCTATTGGTCAGAACCAAACCCCGGGCCGCGTGTTCAAGGGCAAGAAGATGGCTGGGCACATGGGTGCTGAGCGCGTCACGGTCCAGAATCTGGAAGTGGTGCGTGTAGACGCTGAGAAGAATCTGTTGCTGGTTAAAGGTGCGGTCCCCGGTGCTACCGGTGGTGATGTGATCGTGCGTCTGGCAGTGAAGGCGAAGGCCTGAAAGAGGAATAGAGGATGAATCTCAATACTGCCTCTGGAGGTACCGTTAGCGTTTCCGAAGTCGCCTTCGGCAAGGACTTTAACGAGCCTCTGGTTCATCAGGTTGTAACTGCGTATCTGGCTGGTGCCCGTCAGGGTTCCAAGGCACAGAAAAACCGTTCCGATGTGAGTGGTGGTGGTCGCAAGCCGTGGCGTCAGAAGGGCACTGGTCGTGCTCGTGCTGGTACCATTCGCAGCCCGATCTGGCGTGGCGGCGGCAAGACTTTTGCTGCTACCAACCGTGACTTCTCTCAGAAAGTGAACCGCAAAATGTATCGTGGCGCGCTGCAGTGCATCGTGTCCGAGCTGGTTCGCCAGGAGCGTCTGGTTGTTGTTGACGAGTTCACTGTTGACTCGCCGAAGACTAAAGCCGTTGCGGCTAAGCTGAAAGATCTTCAGCTGAGCAATGTGCTGATCGTGACTGATAGCGTGGATGAGAACCTGTTCCTGGGTTCCCGTAATCTGCCGAAGGTAGATGTACGCGACGCGCAGGGCGTTGATCCGGTCAGCCTGATCGCTTTTGAAAAGGTGCTGATCACCGTGCCGGCTCTGAAGAAACTTGAGGAGGCACTGGCATGAATCAAGAGCGTATCCTGACTGTGCTGCGTGCTCCGCACGTTTCAGAAAAAGCGACAGTTAATGCTGACGAGAAGGGCACCTTTGTATTCAAGGTGGCCAAAGATGCGAACAAGCTGGAAATCAAGAAAGCCGTTGAGGCGCTTTTTGAAGTGAAGGTTAAGTCTGTTCGTACCGCCAATGTGAAAGGCAAGTCCAAATTCTTTGGTCGCGTTGCTGGTAAGCGCGCTGACTGGAAGAAGGCCTATGTTTCCCTTGCGGAAGGCCAGGACATTGACTTCCTCGGCGCAGAGTAAGGAAGGGAGTAAGGAATAATGGCGATTGTAAAGTGCAAGCCGACTTCTCCGGGCCGCCGCTTTGTAGTCAAGGTGGTCAACGAGGATCTGCACAAAGGTGCTCCCTACGCGCCTCTGGTAGAAGCCAAGAGCAAGAACGGCGGTCGTAACAATAACGGTCGAATCACTACCCGTCATAAAGGTGGTGGTCACAAGCAGAAGTACCGTATTGTCGATTTCCGTCGTAACAAGGACGGTATCGTTGGCGAAGTTGAACGCCTGGAATACGATCCGAACCGTTCAGCGCACATTGCCCTGGTCAAGTACCTGGATGGTGAGCGTCGTTACATTCTGGCTCCCAAGGGCCTGAAAGCAGAAGACCGTATCCAGTCCGGCGAAGATGCGCCGATCAAGGTTGGTAACGCGCTTCCGCTGCGTAACATTCCGCTGGGTTCCACTGTCCACAACGTGGAAATGAAACCTGGTAAGGGTGGTCAAATCGCACGTTCTGCCGGTACTTCCGTGCAGGTACTTGCGAAAGACGGCCAGTATGTGACTCTGCGTCTTCGCTCTGGCGAAATGCGCAAGGTACACGCTGACTGCAAGGCGACCCTGGGTGAAGTATCCAACAGTGAGCACAGCTTGCGCTCACTGGGTAAAGCGGGCGCCAAGCGCTGGCGGGGTGTACGTCCCACTGTACGTGGTGTGGCGATGAACCCGGTAGACCATCCTCATGGTGGTGGTGAAGGGCGTACTTCTGGTGGTCGTCATCCGGTTACCCCTTGGGGTGTACCGACCAAGGGCCACAAGACCCGTACAAACAAGCGCACCTCCAAGATGATTGTGCGTGACCGTCGTAAGTAAGGGATAGAGAGAGGTTCAGGCTGTGCCACGTTCACTCAAAAAAGGTCCTTTTGTGGATCACCACCTGCTAAGCAAGGTGGAAGATGCGGTGGAAGCCGGCTCCCGTAAGCCGATTAAAACCTGGTCCCGTCGCTCCATGATTATTCCGGAGATGGTGGGTCTGACTATTGCTGTTCACAATGGCAAACAGCATGTGCCGGTGATTGTTTCCGAGCACATGGTTGGCCATAAGCTGGGCGAATTCGCCCTGACCCGCAACTACCGCGGGCATATCGTGGACAAAAAGGCTAAGCGATAAGGTGACAGCCATGGCTACTGAAGTTGCAGCCCGTCTGCGCGGTGCAAGAATTTCGGCTCAGAAAGCCCGCCTCGTAGCGGACCAGGTCCGAGGCCTGGAAGTCGAGAAGGCGCTGAATCTTCTGGAATTCAGCCCCAAGAAGGCGGCAAAAATCGTTAAGAAAGTGCTGGAGTCCGCAATTGCAAACGCGGAAAACAACGACGGCGCTGACGTTGACGAGCTGAAGGTATCCACAATTTTTGTGGACGAAGGCATGAGCATGAAGCGTATCCGTCCGCGGGCCAAAGGCCGCGCAGACCGGATCATCAAGCGTACTTGCCACATTACTGTGAAAGTCTCGGAAGGTCAGGAGTAACCAGATGGGTCAGAAAGTACATCCGGTCGGTATTCGCCTGGGCATTGTTAAAGAGCATAACTCGCTCTGGTATGCCGGACCGAAGTCTTATGCAGACTGCCTGGTTACCGACCTGCAGGTTCGTGAGTTCCTGTTCAAGCGTCTGAAGAATGCATCGGTGAGCCGCGTCAAGATCGAGCGTCCGTCAGAAAACGTACGGATCACGATCTCAACCGCTCGTCCCGGTATCGTAATTGGCAAAAAAGGCGAAGATGTCGAGCGCCTGCGCCGCGATGTTGCCGCCAAAATGGGCGTGCCGGTTCATATCAACATCGAGGAAGTGCGCAAGCCCGACCTGGATGCGCGTCTGGTAGGCGACAACGTCGCTGGTCAGCTGGAGCGTCGAGTGATGTTCCGCCGTGCGATGAAGCGTGCCGTGCAGAACGCCATGAAGTCTGGCGCTGAAGGTATCAAGATTCAGCTGTCCGGTCGTCTGGGTGGTGCAGAGATTGCGCGTACCGAATGGTACCGCGAAGGCCGAGTGCCGCTGCACACATTGCGTGCTGACATCGACTACGCAAGCGTACGTGCTGAGACCACTTACGGCACCATCGGTATCAAGGTGTGGATCTTCCGTGGCGAAGTGCTTGGTGGCATGGAGCAGGTTCAGCAGGAAGAGCAGCAGAAGCAGTCCAAGGGCGCCAAGAAGCGCGGCCGCGGTTAAAGGGTAACGAACGATGTTGCAGCCGAAGCGTACCAAATTCCGGAAAGTTCATAAGGGCCGCAACCGTGGCCTGGCAGAGCGGGGCAGCAAGGTGTCTTTCGGCACCATTGGCCTGCAGGCAACTGGTCGCGGTCGTCTTACCGCACGCCAGATTGAAGCCGCCCGTCGTGCCATGACTCGTCACATCAAGCGTGGCGGGAAAATTTGGATCCGGGTTTTCCCGGACAAGCCGATCACCCAGAAGCCGCTCGAAGTGCGGATGGGTAAAGGTAAAGGTTCTGTAGAGTATTGGGTTGCCCAGATTCAGCCGGGCAAGATGCTTTACGAAATGGAAGGTGTTTCTGAAGATGTGGCGCGTGAAGCGTTCCGTCTGGCCGCTGCCAAGCTGCCGGTAAGCACCCGTGTCGTAACTCGGACGGTGATGTAAGCCATGAAAGCGAGCGAGCTGAGAGAGAAAAGTGTTGAAGAGCTGCAGCAGGAGCAAATCAACCTGCTTGAGCAACAGTTCAAGCTGCGTATGAAGTCTGCTTCCGGCCAGCTTTCTAAAACCCACGAGCTTGGGACGGTCCGCCGTAACATTGCGCGCGTTAAAACCATTCTGAGACAGAAGCAGGGTAACTAGTCATGGCAGAGGCAAAAATGCGCCGGACCGCTACCGGCAAAGTGATCTCCAACAAGGGTGAGAAAACCATCACTGTGTTGGTAGAGCGCCGGGTTCAGCACCCGATTTACGGCAAGATCATCAAGCGTTCCAGCAAGCTGATGGCGCACGATGAGCAAAACCAGTGTCAAGAAGGCGACCTGGTAACCATCGAGGAATGCCGTCCGATGTCCAAGCGTAAGACCTGGACATTGGTAAATGTAGTCGAACAGGCCAATAAGGCCTAACGGACCGTTGCTGTGGCTGCCTGTAGAGGCAGAGTTGGAGAGATTTAGCGATGATTCAGACTGAAAGCATGCTCGAAGTCGCCGATAACAGCGGCGCCCGTCGAGTACAGTGCATCAAAGTGCTGGGTGGTTCTCACCGCCGCTATGCAGGCATTGGTGACATCATCAAGGTCACAGTGAAGGAAGCAATTCCGCGCGGCCGTGTTAAGAAAGGTGATGTAATGACCGCCGTGGTTGTACGTACCCGTAAAGGTGTGCGTCGCCCCGATGGTTCTTTGATTCGTTTCGACGAAAATGCCGCGGTGCTGTTGAACAACAACAAAGCACCGATCGGTACCCGGATCTTCGGCCCGGTAACGCGCGAGCTGCGCACCGAGCAGTTTATGAAGATCATCTCCCTGGCACCTGAAGTTCTGTAAAGGCGGGTGAAGGTAATGCTTAAGATCAAGCGTGATGACGAAGTCATCGTAATTGCGGGCAAGGACAAAGGTAAGCGTGGCACCGTCCAGCAAGTTCTGGACAATGGTCGCGTAATCGTTGGCGGCGTTAACATGGTGAAAAAGCATGTTAAAGCCAATCCTAACCGCGGTACTCAAGGCGGCATCGTAGAACAGGAAGCGGCTCTGCATGCTTCTAACGTTGCCATCTGGAACCCCAAGTCGCAGAAAGCGGATCGTGTGGGCTTCCGTTTTGAAGACGGCAAAAAAGTGCGTTTCTTCAAGTCCAACGGCGAAACGCTGTAGGTTTAGGTGACCCATGAGTGATCTGAAAAAGATTTATAAAGACGAAATCGTACCCAAGCTGAAAGAAGAGCTGGGTCTCGGTAACATCATGGAAGTGCCGAAGATCACCAAGATCACCCTGAACATGGGTGTTGGTGAAGCTTCAGCCGACCGTAAGGCGATGGACGGTGCTCTTGCCGACATGACTGCCATTTCCGGTCAGAAGCCCCTGGTAACCAAGGCTCGTAAGTCTGTTGCCGGCTTCAAGATCCGTGAAGGTTGGCCGATCGGCTGCAAGGTAACCTTGCGCAACGATCGCATGTACGAATTCCTGGAACGCCTCGTTTCTGTTGCGATTCCGCGTATTCGTGACTTCCGTGGTTTGAATGCGAAATCCTTCGATGGCCGTGGTAACTACTCCATGGGTCTTCGTGAGCAGATCGTGTTCCCGGAAATCGATTTCGACAAGGTCGACAAGCTGCGTGGTTTGGATATTACCATCACCACCAATGCTAAGACTGACGACCAGGCACGGGCGCTGCTGCGCGCCTTCAACTTCCCGCTGAAGGGCTAAGAGGATTTATCATGGCTAAAGAATCCATGAAAAACCGGGAAGCAAAACGCGCCAAACTGGCTAAGCGTTTTGCCGCCAAGCGTGCAGCGCTTAAGGCGATCATCCAGGATCCCAATGCAGAACCTGAAGCGAAGTGGGATGCCCAGCTTCAGCTGCAAAAATTGCCGCGCGATTCTTCCCCGGTGCGTCAGCGTAACCGCTGTCGCCTGACCGGTCGTCCGCACGGTTACTACCGCAAGTTCGGCCTGAGCCGGATCATGCTGCGTGAAGCAGCTATGCGCGGTGATGTTCCCGGTCTGGTAAAAGCCAGCTGGTAAGCCAAGAGTTAGGTAGCGGAGCGATTGCGGCATGAGCATGCAAGATACCCTGGCGGATATGTTTACCCGTATCCGTAACGCCCAAATGGCAAAGAAAGTACAGGTTGAGATTCCTGCCTCCAAGGCAAAGGAAGCGATTGCCAAGGTACTTCTGTCTGAGGGTTACATTGCTGGTTACAAGATCAGCGAAGACATCAAACCGATTATGACGGTTGATCTGAAGTATTTTGAAGGTAAGCCGGTGATCGAGAAGATCGCTCGCGTTAGCCGTCCTGGTTTGCGTGTTTACAAGAACGCAAACGAGATCCCGAAGGTGAAGGGCGGCCTGGGCGTGATGATCGTATCCACCAACCAGGGCATTATTTCTGACCGCGCAGCACGCAAAGCCAATGTTGGTGGCGAGCTGATCTGCGAAGTGTCCTAACAGAAGCGACGTAGACGGGTTAGGTGCAGCAATGTCTAGAGTAGCAAAAAGTCCGGTAAATCTGCCGCAGGGCGTCGAGATCAAGGTCGACGGCCAGAAAGTTGCCCTGAAGGGTAGCAAGGGCAGCCTGGAGCATGACGTACACGAGCTGGTTGCAGTGTCTGTTGAGGACGGTGTGGTTTCTGTAAAGCCGCACGAAGAATCCCAGAAGGCATGGGCCCTGGCAGGTACCACGCGTGCTCTGTTGAATAACATGGTAACGGGTGTTGCCGAAGGTTTTGAGCGCAAGCTTCAGCTCCTCGGTGTTGGTTACCGTGCACAGGCTCAGGGTAAGGTGCTTAACCTGACTCTCGGTTTCTCCCACCCGGTTGCCTACGAGCTGCCTGAAGGGGTAACTGCTGAAACTCCGAGCCAGACTGAGATCATTATCAAGGGCATTGACAAGCAGCTGGTAGGTCAGGTTGCAGCCAATGTTCGGGCCTTCCGTCCGCCGGAGCCCTATAAGGGCAAAGGGGTGCGCTATGCTGATGAGCAAGTGCGCCGTAAGGAAGCCAAGAAGAAATAATCGTCGAGATTAATGCCATGAAAGACAAAAAAGTTGCACGTCTGCGCAGGGCAAAACGTACTCGCCTGAAGATCCGTGAACTGGGCGAAGTTCGTCTCTGCGTAAATCGTACTCCGCGTCATATCTATGCGCAGGTAATCTCTGCGAATGGTGGCCAGGTACTGGCTTCCGCTAGCACTGTAGAGAAAGATCTGCGTGCTGAAGCTACCGGTAACACTGACGCAGCGGCCAAAGTGGGCCAGCTGATCGCTCAGCGTGCCAAAGAAGCGGGCGTTGAGCGCGTTGCCTTTGACCGTTCCGGTTTTAAATATCACGGTCGCGTAAAGGCGCTGGCTGACGCCGCGCGTGAAAACGGGCTTGAATTCTAAGGGTGCTTGGTTATGTCGAAAGTTGATCCCAACGAAGGTCTGCAGGAAAAGCTGGTTCAGGTAAACCGGGTTGCTAAAGTTGTTAAAGGCGGCCGTATTTTCGGTTTTACCGCGCTGACTGTAGTGGGTGACGGCAAGGGCAAGGTCGGCTTTGGTCGTGGCAAGGCCCGCGAAGTGCCTGCCGCTATCCAGAAAGCCCTGGAAGCTGCTCGCCGCAACATGATTCAGGTGGAGCTGAACGGCACCACCATCCAGCACCCGATGAAGGCCCGTCACGGCGCCTCCAAGGTGTACATGCAGCCGGCCGATGAAGGTACCGGTGTGATTGCCGGCGGTGCGATGCGCGCCGTACTGGAAGTCGCAGGCGTTCAGAACGTACTGGCCAAGTGCTATGGCTCCACCAATCCGGTTAACGTGGTTCGGGCTACCTTTAACGGCCTGAAGTCCATGGCGTCTCCGGAGTCTGTGGCTGCCAAGCGTGGCAAGTCTGTCGAAGACATTCTGAACTAAGCGCAGATAACGGAATCGTTACGATGGCTGAAAAGATCAAGGTTAAGCTGGTTAAGAGCACCAACGGCCGGCTGGAAAAGCATAAGGCCTGTGTGCGCGGTCTCGGTCTGCGCCGCATCGGTCATACCGTTGAAGTAGAAGATACCCCGTCTGTACGCGGCATGATCAACAAGGTCGCGTACATGGTACAGGTAGAGGGAGAATAAGTGATGCGTCTGAATGATCTGCATCCTGCCGAAGGTTCCCGCCCGAGCGCCAAGCGTGTTGGTCGTGGTATCGGTTCCGGCCTGGGCAAGACTGGTGGTCGTGGTCACAAGGGTCAGAAGTCTCGCTCCGGCGGTACGGTGAAGCCCGGCTTTGAAGGTGGTCAGATGCCGCTGC
Organism: Alcanivorax sediminis; assembly: GCF_009601165.1. Lineage (NCBI taxonomy): Bacteria > Pseudomonadati > Pseudomonadota > Gammaproteobacteria > Oceanospirillales > Alcanivoracaceae > Alcanivorax > Alcanivorax sediminis. The sequence goes on from NZ_WIRE01000003.1 coordinate 49,325, forward strand.
AGCGTCGTGTGCCGAAGTTCGGTTTCACGTCCAAGCTGGCTATGGGTACTGCCGAAGTTCGCCTGGCTGAACTGGCCAAGGTGGAAGGCGACGTTATCGATCTGGCTTCCCTGAAAGCTGCCAATGTCGTTCGTCGTGACATGAAGCGCGCCAAGATTGTTCTTTCTGGCGAAATCAATCGCGCAGTAACCGTTCGTGGTGTGGCCATTACCAAAGGCGCCCGTGAAGCGGTTGAGAAGGCTGGCGGCAAAGTCGAAGAATAAGGCGACGCTCTATGGCGAAGAATCGCGCTCAGACATTGAATGGTGGCGCGCCGAAAGTAGACAGCAACGCGATGCGTGAGCTGTGGCGGCGAATCGGTTTTCTGTTGGGCGCCCTGGTGGTGTTCCGGATCGGGGCACATATCCCGGTCCCGGGCATGAACCCGGATGCGTTGCAACAGATGTTCAACAATAACCGGGACACCATTCTTGGCCTGTTTAACATGTTCTCCGGGGGGTCCCTGGAGCGCATGAGTATCTTTGCGCTGGGCATTATGCCCTACATCACTGCCAGCATCGTGATCCAGCTGATGACGGCAGTGGTACCGACTCTTGAACAGCTTCGTAAGGAAGGTGAGCAAGGCCGGCGCAAGATTACCCAGTACACCCGGTATTTGACCGTGGCACTGGGTGCTATTCAGTCCTTCGGCGTGTGTGCGGGTCTGAAGAGTCAGGGTATTACCCTGCTGCCTGAAGCGGCGACCACCATGCAGGTGGCCAGCTTTTACTTCGTGGCGGTGACGAGTCTTCTTACCGGTACTGTGTTCCTGATGTGGCTGGGTGAGCAAATTACCGAGCGGGGTATTGGCAACGGTATTTCCATGCTGATCTTCGCTTCAATCGTGGCAGGCCTGCCCGGTGCTGTGGCTCAGACTTTTGAGTCTGCACGGACCGGTGATCTTAGCCTGATCATGATGTTGTTTGTGTTCCTGGTGGCACTTGCCGTGATCTTCGGTGTGGTGTTTGTGGAACGTGGACAACGCCGTATTACGGTTAACTATGCACGTCGTCAGCAAGGTCGTCGTGTGTATGCAGCGCAGCAGAGTCATCTGCCGCTGAAGGTGAACATGGCAGGTGTTATCCCGGCTATTTTTGCCAGCTCCATTCTGCTGTTTCCGGCTTCACTGACCCAGTGGTTCAGTGATTCCAACCCGGATTCATGGTGGGGCCAGGCATTACGTAGCGTCAGTGATGCCCTGTTGCCGGGTACTCCGCTGTATGTATTGCTGTTTACCCTGTCAATCGTGTTCTTTTGCTACTTTTATACAGCGCTGGTGTTCAATCCGAAGGATGTCGCTGACAACCTGAAGAAATCCGGCGCCTATATTCCGGGTATCCGCCCGGGCGAGCAGTCCGCTCGCTATATCGATACCGTAATGGGCCGTCTGACCCTGATCGGTGCGGTATACATGACGCTGGTGTGCCTGTTGCCACTGGGTCTGCAAGCTGTTGCCAACGTGCCCTTCTATTTGGGCGGCACCTCTCTGCTGATCGTCGTGGTAGTAGTCATGGACTTCTGGTCGCAGGTTAATTCGCACCTGACGTCCACCCAGTATGAGAAGTTGATGAAGAAAGCCAACCTGAAAGGGTATGGCGGCACCGGACTGGTGCGTTAACGAACGAGGCGAGTGCGATGAAAGTTCAGGCTTCTGTGAAGAAGATCTGCCGTAACTGCAAAGTGATCCGTCGTAAGGGTCGCGTCATGGTGATCTGCAGTGCCGAACCCCGGCACAAGCAGCGCCAGGGTTAAGGTTCAGTCTTCTTTTAAGTGTTTGGTTGAAATTCAGTCGGCGTAGCGCTAGACTCTGCCGCCTTTCGGCGCCATAGAGCCTGGCGCACCCGTTTTGTGAATCGGAGATATTCGGATGGCCCGTATTGCAGGCGTTAACATCCCGGAAAATAAGCACACGGTGATTTCCCTCACCTACATCTTCGGGATCGGTCGTACCCGTGCACAGCAGATCTGTGCCTCGGCCGGTATTGAGGAAACCGCAAAGGTTCGTGACCTGAGCGTTGAGCAACTTGACGTCATTCGTGGCGAGGTAGCCAAGTTCTCTACCGAGGGTGACCTGCGCCGGGAAATCAACATGAACATCAAGCGTCTGATGGACCTCGGTTGCTACCGCGGTATTCGCCATCGTCGCGGCCTGCCGCTCCGCGGTCAGCGCACCAAAACCAATGCTCGGACCCGTAAAGGTCCGCGTAAACCGATTCGCAAGTAAGCTGATACGTCAGCGGCTGGATTTGGATAGGCATTATGGCTAAGTCAAAGAAAGATAGTGGCGCACGTCGCAAGAAGGTAACGCGCACCGTAGCGGACGGTATCGCTCACGTGCACGCTTCCTTCAACAACACCATCATCACCATTACCGATCGTCAGGGCAACGCACTGTCCTGGGCGACCTCCGGTGGTGCTGGCTTCCGTGGTTCCCGTAAGAGCACCCCGTTTGCTGCCCAGGTGGCTGCTGAAAACGCGGGCAATGCTGCCAAGGACTACGGTCTGAAGAATCTTGAAGTTCGCGTGAAGGGCCCGGGTCCTGGTCGCGAGTCCTCCATTCGTGCCTTGAATGGTTGTGGCTACAAGATTACCCATATTGAGGACGTTACGCCGATTCCGCACAACGGTTGCCGTCCGCCTAAAAAGCGTCGCGTGTAACGGGAGTTAGAGCAAGATGGCAAGATACATCGGTCCCAAGTGCAAGCTTTCCCGTCGTGAAGGCACTGATTTGTACCTGAAGAGTGGTATTCGTCCGCTCGAGTCAAAGTGTAAAGCTGAACAGGCTCCTGGTCAGGCTGCGGGCGGTCGTCGTCCGGGTCGTCTGTCCGACTACGGTGTTCAGCTGCGCGAGAAGCAGAAAGTTCGTCGTACCTACGGTGTACTGGAAAAGCAGTTCCGTAGCTACTACAAGAAGGCAGCCTCCTCCAAAGGCGCAACCGGCGAAGTCCTGCTGCAGCTTCTGGAAGGTCGTCTGGATAACGTGGTATACCGCATGGGCTTCGGCTCTACTCGCTCTGAAGCGCGTCAGCTGGTATCCCACCGTGCCATCCTGGTTAACGGTCAGTCTGTGAATGTGGCCTCTTACCAGGTGAAGCCGGGTGACGTGATCAACGTTCGCGAGAAGTCCAAGAACCAGCTGCGCGTGAAGAACGCCATGGAACTGGCTCAGCAGCGTGGTTTCGTTCCTTGGGTTGAGGTAGACGAGAAGAAGCTGGAAGGGACTTTCAAGTCCAAGCCAGAGCGTATCGACCTGCCTGCCGAGATCAACGAAAACCTGATCGTCGAGCTGTACTCCAAGTAAGGACTGCCTGAGGGATCTCTATGACCGCTGTGAACGACTTTCTCACGCCCCGCTCGATCGCGGTCAACGCGATCAACCAGACCCACGCCAAAGTGGTTCTGGAACCGCTGGAGCGTGGTTTTGGCCACACTCTGGGGACTGCGCTGCGCCGCATCCTGATCTCCAGCATGCCCGGCTGTGCGATCACCGAAGTGGAGATCGAGGGCGTACAACACGAATACTCCTCCATCGAGGGTGTTCAGGAAGATGTTATCAACATCCTGCTGAACCTGAAGGGCGTAGCCCTGAAGATGGAAGACCGCGAAGAAGCTACTCTGGAACTGGTCAAGAAAGGCCCCGGAGCAGTCACCGCGGATGACATTCAGCGTGATCACAGTGTTGAGATCGTCAACCCTGATCACCTGATCTGCACCATCACCGGCGACACCGAATTGCGTGTGAAGCTGAAGGTGCAGAAGGGGCGTGGCTACGAAGCTGCTGATTCCCGTCAGACTGACGAAGATGAGACTCGCGGTATTGGCCGTCTGCAGCTGGATGCCAGCTACAGCCCGGTTCGTCGCGTAGCTTATGTCGTTGAAGCTGCCCGTGTTGAACAGCGTACTGACCTGGACAAGCTGGTTATCGACCTGGAAACAGACGGAACCATTGATCCGGAAGAAGCGATCCGTCGTGCTGCCACTATCCTGCAGCAGCAGATCGCCGTATTTGTTGATCTGGAACAGGACGCCAAGCCTGAGCCGAAGCAGGAACGCGAAGAAATCGATCCGATTCTGCTGCGTCCGGTAGATGATCTGGAGCTGACCGTACGCTCTGCCAACTGCCTGAAGGCAGAGAACATCTACTACATCGGTGATCTGGTACAGCGTACCGAGGTTGAGCTGCTGAAGACCCCGAACCTGGGTAAGAAGTCTCTCACCGAGATCAAGGACGTGCTGGCCTCCAAGGGCTTGTCGCTGGGTATGCGTCTTGAGAACTGGCCGCCGGTCAGCCTCCGTGACGACGACCGGCTGAACACCAAATTGCGCTAAGTTAGTTGTTGTGGACGCTGTGAAGCGCCCCTGAACATAGGAACAGAATCATGCGTCATCGCAAAAGCGGCAGAAAACTGAATCGGAACAGCTCTCATCGTCAGGCGATGTTCCGTAACATGGCCGTGTCTCTGCTGGAGCACGGGGCGATCAAGACCACTCTGCCCAAGGCTAAAGAGCTTCGTCGTGTGGCTGAGCCGCTGATCACCCTGGCCAAGGAAGACTCCGTAGCCAACCGTCGTCTGGCTTTCAACCGCACCCGTTCCAAGGAAGTGGTTGGCAAGCTGTTCAACGAACTGGGTCCGCGCTACAAGAGCCGTCCTGGTGGTTATGTACGTATCCTCAAGATGGGCTTCCGTGCCGGTGATAACGCACCGATGGCCTATGTTGAGTTGGTAGACCGTCCTGAGGTTGTTGAAGCGGACGCCGAATAAGCGTTTTGTTTCAGTGATCAAAAAAACCGGGCCATGTGCCCGGTTTTTTTATGCCTATTGCATACCCGCACGGCTGTACTATCCTGTAAATCGCGCTACTTAACGGTGATGCTTGCCTTTGCGAGCTGCACAAGATTTGCTTTCAGGGTGTTGCATCTCCGCGTTGGCAGTGAACTTAGGCGGTGGGCACAGCTATGGCGATAAAGGGTTTTCACGCGCACGTTTACTATGATGAGCATACGTTTAGTCAGGCAGCCGCTCTGTGCCAGTCAGCGCATCTCAATTTCGACCTGCCCATGGGGCACATGCACCGTAAGCCAGTAGGCCCACATCCGAGCTGGAGCTGCCAGTTAAGCATTCCCCGACGCTTGGCAGGGGAGGTGATCCCCTGGTTGATGGCAAGCCGTAACGGCCTCACTATCTTCGTACATGGGCTCAGTGGCGATGATCTTCGTGATCACACTGAGCTGGTAATGTGGCTGGGCGAAAGCCAGCCACTGGACTTGAGTATGTTCCAGTACTCGGCCTGACCAACCTCTGTCAGTCAGGCCGAGCATTTTTTAATGCTGTACCACCGCTCTGCCGCGGTACATTAGTGTCTTGCCGGTACCGGGTTCGTTCCTGGTGCTCTCCTTTCCTTTTTTTCTTTCGTCATTCATTTCGACAGGCTGGCCTCGATAGAATCGCACCGGAAGGGTTGGCTCCGGGGTAATTAGCTCATCCGGGCCCTCCAGTTCGATCAGTGCCAGACGAATTTCCCCGTAAAGGCGCTGCATTCCCTGGGAGCGGGTGCGGCCGGCATAGTGGGCCAGCTTATGGCGAAGCTCCGGGTCGGTTAGCGAGAGGTTGGCATCAAACTCTGCGCGGATCAGGCGGCGGCACTGGTTAACCAGGTTCACGATGTTGTACTGCATAAGCCAACGGTGATCAGTAGCGGTAGTGCTCATCACATACTCCTCAGACAAGGTCTGTGCATTGCGAGTAATTGGGTTAAAGCAGAATTCGTGCCACTACCTGATGCGGCTTACTGGCCACCCTGAGGGGCAGGGTGGCCAGTTTGGTGCGGGTATGCGTTATTTTGAAGCGTGGTTGTCCTGTTGCAGACAATTTGCATAGAAGCTGGTTGTGGCAGGCCAATCAGAGAACACCCCAATAACGCCTATCTGGCGGGCGAGAACGTCGAGTAATGTGTAGGTGTCGCCATCATTATTAATGGCCGGGGTGACGCTCTGAAAATACCAGCCACCACCATCGGCAAGAGGACCGGACCTCTCCAGTGACCAGGCGATAATGTCCAGACCAGCTGCACTCGCGGCTTTGGCGTACGCGCTGGGGACGATGCGGTTGTCAGAGTCCGTTGTGACTAACATCCATAGCGGTGGGGCGATGATGTTGACGCCATACCCTCTCAGCGTGTCCATATCGGGTTGCCATGTCCCGGGGTTTTCTGGGTCCAGGCCCTGACTGTCGCGGCCATCCAGAAAAACGGCCTGCTTGCCGTAAGCGCCTTCGTGATTGATCCAGTAGTGAACGTCATCCAGCAAGAAGGATTGAGGAAAGACCCTGTCGGGAGTAACGCCGGCCTCACGATATTCCTCGATCATCTGATGGGCATAATCCTGCTGGGTATAGTTGCCCTGCCAGGGCATGGCAACCGAAGGGGTCTTCAGTTCCGGCGTCATTTTTACGCCTAGCTCCTGAAACAGGGCAATGCTTTCCTTGTGGCTGAGCAAGGTACCGTTGTTGCTGTAGAGATCGGTACGAAAGGCTGCCGTACCCCGGAGGTACTCCTGTACTGTCGTTGCTCTGGGGTTGGTGCCATCCATCTTGCCTTTCAGGGTCTTGAATTGCGCAAGGGTAATGTCACTGGTGCAGCACCGGGCGCTGGCGGTGTTGGTGCCATCAAACGGACTGAACGGGGTGCTGCATTGGCTGGCCAGCCCGGTTTCCAGAATGTTGGTCGTCGCGTGAAGATCACACTGTGAGTGTCGGCAGACCAGCTCCTGATCCTTGGTAAAAGCCACGTCACACTCGAGAATGCCAGCCCCCATACGAGCAGCCGCGCGGTAGGATTCCTCTGTGTGTTCCGGAAACTGCAGCGGTGCTCCGCGGTGGGCGATCGAGAAGTCGGATACCTTCATGGGGCGGGGGCTGCGGGCACATTCTTCCAGCGCCCGCTTGAGCGGCCCATCGTCCATATCCGCAACCAGATAATACGGGCGAGGGCCAAGTTCGATGCTGGCCGTTACGGCAGCGTTTGAGTGGGTCGATGGTGACGCGCAAGCAGCGGTGACCATTGCCAGAGTGGCAGCGGCGGCGAAGCTTCTAAGGGCCCAGATCCGTTTCATGATCAACCTCCAGTGTTGTGATTGAGGATGAGTCTGAGCGGAAGTTATGACGTCCGGATTGGGGTCTGACTGCGGCTGCATGACAGAGGCAAGATTCGTGCTCCCGTTCACAGCGGGGAGGGATAAACCGCCTCCGCGCTGCGGTCGACTGGGAACGAGCCTGGCCGAACCAGGGTGTCGCACCCAACAGCCAGGAATGAAGCCTCGAATAGCATCCACGGCTGACATGCCTGCATGTTGCGTGGCGCGCTACTTGAGCATGGGTTTCAGGAAGCGGCCGGTATGGCTGCCTTTCACCTTGGCCACCTCTTCCGGGGTGCCTTCGGCAATGATTTCTCCGCCGCCGTCACCCCCTTCAGGCCCCAGATCCACAATCCAGTCAGCGGTCTTGATGACATCAAGATTGTGCTCGATGACGGCGACGGTGTTGCCGTGATCGGCCAGCCGGTTCAGGACATCCAGTAGCAGCTGAATGTCATGGAAGTGCAGGCCGGTGGTTGGCTCGTCAAGGATGTACAGCGTGTTGCCGGTGTCGCGGCGGGACAATTCCTTGGCCAGCTTGACCCTTTGGGCCTCACCACCGGAGAGGGTGGTCGCCGCCTGGCCGAGTTTGATGTAGCTGAGGCCTACGTCGATCAGGGTTTGCAGTTTACGGGCCAGGGCGGGTACCGCATCGAAAAATTCGCGGCCTTCCTCGATAGTCAGGTCCAGCACTTCGAAGATGTTCTTCCCTTTGTAGAGAATCTCCAGGGTTTCGCGGTTGTAGCGTTTCCCTTCACACACTTCGCAGGGCACATAGATGTCCGGCAGGAAGTGCATCTCTACCTTGATGACCCCGTCACCCTGGCAGGCTTCACAGCGGCCGCCTTTGACGTTGAAGCTGAAACGGCCGGGTTTGTAGCCGCGCGCGCGCGCTTCCTGGGTGCCGGAGAACAGTTCTCGCACCGGGGTGAAGATGCCGGTGTAGGTGGCCGGATTCGAGCGCGGGGTGCGGCCGATGGGGCTCTGATCGATATCCACCACCTTGTCAAAATGCTCGAGCCCTTCAATGGCTTCGTGGGTCGCTGCCGTGAGGGTGGTGGCCTTGTTAAGTTTGGTGGCCGCCAGCGGGTACAGAGTGCTGTTGATCAGGGTGGACTTGCCGGAACCCGAGACCCCGGTAATGCAGGTCAGGAGCCCGACCGGGATGTTGAGCGGATGTCCTTTGAGATTGTTGCCGGTGGCGCCCAGCAGGGTCAGCCATTTGTCGTCCTTGTTCTGGCGACGTTTCTTCGGAACGGCAATCTGTTTGCGACCGGACAGGTAGTCCCCGGTGAGAGAGGCCGGGTTATCAGACACGTCCTGTGCGCTACCCTGGGCGACGACCGTGCCGCCGTGCACACCTGCACCGGGTCCGATATCGATGACGTGGTCAGCCAGCCGGATGGCATCTTCATCGTGCTCCACCACCAGCACCGTGTTGCCGAGATCGCGCAGACGGGTGAGGGTGTTGAGCAGGCGTTCGTTGTCGCGTTGGTGAAGACCAATGGAGGGCTCGTCCAGCACATACATTACGCCTACCAGCCCTGCGCCGATCTGGCTGGCCAGCCTGATGCGTTGGGCTTCGCCGCCGGACAGGGTTTCGGCGCTGCGCTCCAGCGTCAGGTATTCCAGCCCCACGTTTACCAGGAACTGCAGGCGGTCGCGAATCTCCTTGAGAATCTTGTCGGCGATCTCGCCCTTGCTGCCGGGCAGATTGAGTTCGCTGAAGTAGCGGTGCGCCTTGCCCACGGCCAGGCGTACCACGTCCGGCAGGGTGGTTTGTTCGATAAAGACATGCCGGGCGGCTTCACGCAGGCGCGAGCCGTTACAGCTGGGGCAGCTGGAGGTGGACATGTAGTTGAGCAGGTCCTCGCGAACGGCATCCGATTCGGTTTCCCGGTAGCGTCGCTCCATGTTCGGGATAATGCCCTCGAACGGATGGTTGCGTTTAATGATGTCACCGCGGTCGTTCAGGTACCGAAATTCGATGCTTTCCTTGCCGGTGCCATGGAGGATCTTCTTTCGGGTGGCCTTGTCCAGTTCCTGGAAGGGCACATCCATGTCAAAACCGATGCTTTGCGAGAGGGAGTTGAGCATCTGGAAGTAATAAACATTGCGACGATCCCAGCCACGAATGGCGCCCTCAGAGAGGGACAGCTCCTCGGAGTTGATCACCTTGTCTTCGTCGAAGAACTGCTTCATGCCCAGGCCGTCACAGCTTGGGCAGGCGCCGGCCGGATTGTTGAAGGAAAACAGTCTCGGCTCCAACTCTGGAATCGAATAGCCACAGTGGGAGCAGGCGAACTTGGCGGAGAAGGTGATTTCTTCGCCTTCCTCGCCCTCCATCGGAGCCACGATGGCGATGTCGTCAGCAAGATTAAGGGCCGTTTCAAAAGATTCCGCCAGACGATTCTGCAGGTCGCCACGCACCTTGAAGCGATCCACCACCACTTCAATAGTGTGCTTTTTGTTCTTTTCCAGATCCGGGGTGTCATCCATGTCGTAGATGCGGCCATCCACCCGCACGCGAATAAACCCCTGGGCGCGCAGCTCTTCAAAAAGGTGGACGTGCTCGCCCTTTTTCTCGCGAATCACCGGGGCCAGTAGCATCAGCTTGCTGCCTTCCTCCATGGCCAGAACCTGGTCGACCATCTGACTGATCGTCTGGGCGGCGAGAGGGGCGTCATGTTCAGGGCAGCGGGGCTCGCCGACACGGGCAAACAACAGGCGGAGATAGTCGTAGATCTCGGTAATCGTGCCGACGGTGGAGCGGGGGTTATGGCTGGTGGACTTTTGCTCAATGGAAATAGCCGGACTGAGACCTTCGATGTGATCCACATCGGGCTTTTCCATCATGGACAGAAACTGGCGGGCATAGGTGGAAAGGGATTCTACGTACCGGCGCTGCCCTTCAGCATAGAGGGTATCGAAGGCCAGAGAGGACTTCCCCGAACCTGACAGTCCGGTGATGACCACCAGTTTGTCGCGAGGGATGTCCAGGTCCACGTTTTTCAGATTATGGGTGCGCGCCCCGCGAACCAGAATGGTATCCATCTACTGCCCCTGAGTACTGTCAAAATGAACAGGGCAGTATAGGCGAATTACTGTGAAGGGGAAAAGAATGTAGTGCCTGAAGCTAAGCGCCCGATGCTCGAGGCGGGAAATGACGACGCCATCAGGCTCAATGCGTCAGGCATCCGGCGTCGCACGTCAGGCGTTTACTAGAGGTTTTCCTGTGCCCAATTCACCGCTTGAAGGCGATTAGAGGCATTGATCTTCTTGAAGATGTTGTAGATGTGGGTCTTGATGGTGTGTGGGCTCAGGTTGAGGCTGCTGGCAATTTCTGAGTTCTTGGCGCCCGTGGCCATGACCTTGAGCACTTCCACTTCCCGGTCGGTGAGGTTGACCTCACTGCGGGAGAAAGTCTTGTTAAAGGTGCGGCTCTTCATCAGATAGGTCTGCAGCACCGAACGCGGGAACCACAGCTCGCCATCAAAGATAGCCTTGATGCCCTTGCTGAGCAGCGCCTGGGGGCAATCAAACTGGAAGCCGCCATTGACCATGGGCAGGCCGGCCAGTTTTGACAGGGACTCCTCGTCATCCACATTGAACACGGCGATCAGGACGTCATTTTCCACTTCCTGGTCGGCTTCCAGCAGGTGGGCGATCACTTCATTCACGTCCACGCTGTGATAGTCCACCAGAAACAGGTTCTGGTCATTGGTGCGCAGGGTCTCCACCGTGATGTCGAGGACGGTTGGGATGGGGTTTGCTGTAACCTCCTCCTTGACCAGGAACTCGGTGAGCAGCGCATTCTGCAGCTGCTGACTGCCGACTACGTAGACCTGTTGGCGTTGTTGTTGGGTATTCATTGTCCTGTCCATGACTGTTCGGGAGTTTCGGGCTTGTCTGACGCTCGCGAGACGCGCTGGCAAAATTGAAAGACTCCCTAGGCGTAAGCCTAAGAAAAAAAACTTATCAGCATGTGAATCTATCACCGCTTTGACGGGGGTTCAATTTACTGGTTCAGGCTTTTCGTGAAGTTTGACAATTTTCTTGCCCTGTTTGTGACCGGATAGGCCCTATGGCGCGGTGCATGGTGTGGTAGAGCGATGTCCCGGCTGAACGGGAATCTGCTACACTGCCCGCCCTTTAATATAGTGGCGAGCGGCCCTCGGGCCAGAACGGTTAGGAGCATCCAGGTTTCAATGACCGAATTATCTTCCAAGGCGTTGCAGCGAACCGAGCTGAAAACCACCGGGTACATGGCCACCATCTTTGCCCTGCGGATGTTCGGGCTGTTCATGATCTTGCCGATTTTTGCGGTGTACGGGCAGGAACTGGATGGCGCGTCGCCGTTGCTGATCGGTACCGCCATTGGCGCCTACGGCCTGATGCAGGCCATTTTGCAGATCCCGTTCGGCATGTTGTCCGACCGCTTTGGGCGGCGGCCACTGTTGCTGATCGGCTTGTTGCTGTTTGTTGCTGGTGGGGTGGTGGCTGCCATGAGCGACCACATTTACGGCGTGATCGCCGGGCGTGCTTTGCAGGGGGCGGGCGCCATTGCCAGTGTGATCATGGCACTGATCGGTGATGTGGTCAGCGAAAAGAACCGGACCCGGGCCATGGCGCTGATCGGCATGTCAGTGGGTGGCTCCTTTATTCTGGCATTGATTCTGGGCCCCTTGCTGGCGGCCTGGCTGGGCTTGTCCGGCCTGTTCTGGGCGACCTCCCTGCTGGGGGCGCTGGCCCTGGTGGTCGCCATGATTGTGCCTGCACCCAAAGCGTTGCAGGGGGAGTTGTTACCGGCCGGAGAGCGGTTTCGGCGCGTGCTGGGAAACAAGGCGCTGCTGCGATTCGACGTGGGCATCTTTACCCTGCATGTGATCATGACGGCATCTTTTGTGGTGGTGCCGGCGCTACTCACCGAACGGCTTGGGCTGAGTCTGCAGAGTCATAGCCTGCTTTACCTCGGGGTGTTGGTAGCCGGGTTCGTTGCCATGGTGCCGTTGGTGATTCGTGCAGAGCGGCGTGGCGCGGTGCCGGTGAAACGTCTGGCGATTGTCTTGATGGCCGTTTCCCAGTTGTTGCTGGCGCTGGCAGGCGCCGCCCTTTGGCACTATGTTCTTGCCCTGTTGGTGTTCTTCGCCGCCTTTAATCTGCTGGAGGCCTTGCTGCCTTCGCTGGTGGGGAGAGCGGCCCCGGCGGGTACCCGTGGTACGGCCATGGGAGTGTATTCAAGCTCCCAGTTCATGGGCGTTTTTGTGGGTGGGCAGCTGGGCGGAGCGCTTTATCAGTGGCTGGGTCCGCAGGCCGTTTTCTTTGGCTGTATGGCCATGGCGATAATCTGGCTGCTGGTGTTGACTGGGATGCAGGAATTGCCACGTCTGGAAAACCGGGTATTGCAGTTGCAGCAAGGTCAGGACTGGCTTGCGCTCAGTCGGCAGTTGCGCCTGCTACCCGGCGTGGAAGAAGTGGTGGTGGTGGAAGAGCAGGCCATGGTGCTGCTCAAGATTGATACCGGTTCTCTGGATGAGAACCAGTTGCAGGGTCTCGCCGCCGCAGCGCAAAGCTGACACAATGGCGGACTTGCCCTGCTTCTTTGCAGAAGCCGGGGGGCTGACTCGGCTCCCCCTGAATACTGACCATGAGAGTCACGGAGAGAAACGATGGCGCGCGGCGTTAACAAGGTAATTCTGATTGGCAATCTGGGTGCGGATCCGGAAACACGTTTCATGCCCAGTGGTGGCGCGGTCACCAATGTTCGTCTGGCCACCAGTGAGTCCTGGAAAGATCGTCAGAGCGGCCAGATGCAAGAGCGTACGGAGTGGCACCGGGTGGTGTTCTTCAACAAGCTCGGCGAAATTGCCGGTGAATACCTGAAGAAAGGTTCCAAGGTGTATATCGAAGGCTCCATCCGTACCCGCAAGTGGCAGGGACAGGATGGCCAGGATCGTTACACCACCGAGATTGTCGCCAACGACATGCAGATGCTGGACGGTCGTGGTGAAGGCGGCGGCCAGGGTGGCGGTGGCTTTGCTCCCCAGGGTAACCAGGGTGGCCAGGGCAACCAGGGCGGCTACGGCAACGACAACTATGGTGGCGGCGGTAATGCGCCCCAGTCCAGCCCGAATCAGGGTGGCGGATTCAGCGGCCCTGCAGATGATTTTGACGACGACATCCCGTTCTAAGGCGGCCTGATGCCTCGAAAGTGGATACTGGCACTGTTGTTTGTTGCCAGTCTGATGGTTTTTCTGGTGTTCCTGATGCCGGCGGCAGTGCTCATCGAGCGTGTCCCGGCATTGCGTCCAGGTGGCGCTCCTCTGGTGCTGCAGTCCCCCCGCGGCCCGTGGTGGAATGCCCAGGTGAACTGGCGCTGGCAGCAACTCCAGGGCGTGCTGGACTGGCAGCTTGACTGGCATGGGCTGACACCGGGGCTGAACATTGCTGCCCGAACCACCTCAGGCCCGGAAGCACGGGTGAAGGGCTGGCTGGGCGGCACCGGACAGCAGAACTGGTCGGTGGAGCAGTTGCGTCTGGCGTTGCCGGTGGCGATGGTGGCCGAGCGCATCCCCCAGGGCAATGCGGATGGTCGGGTCGATGCCACGATAATGGGATTGGCGGTGTCTGATGGTCAGGTTGAGGATGCCCGCGCCACGCTGCAATACAGTGGCGGCACCGTGACCTGGGGCAAGGGGGGCTCGGCCACGGTGCCAGTGTTACAGGGCAAGGTCAGCATGGAAGCCGCGGCGCCGACCCTGATTGTTACCGACCCGGATGGACAAGTCCTGATGAATGCCAGCCTGGCCGATGGACGTTTCCAGTTGGCAGTGTTGCGTGCCTGGCCTCAACTGTTGGGGGTCAGTCAGGGGGGCAACGCTGACGATGTAGTGTTCCAGATGTCACAGCCGTTTGCGTTGGCCGGCGGCTGAAGCAGGTAAAGAAAAGCCTGCTATTGGTAACACGACAGAGCAACAAATTGCTTTTATGATCCGGTATCTTGTTGATAGTCGGGTCAAGGTTTATACCGCGCCCACCAATAACGATAAAGGAAGAGCGGGACAGTGAAGTCGCAGTTGGCAGAAATAGGGAAGTGGGGCAAACCGGTCCGTGGCGTGATTGCTGTGGTGCTGGTGGTCGCGCTGGCCTGGCTGTTGGCGGAAACCGTCTGGCTATTGATGTACGGCCCCAACCAGCCCATTCCCGAATCCGATCGTACCCGTCTGCAAGTCTCAGGCAGTTCCCAGGGAAATACCCTTTCCCAGAATCAGGTGGATAGCTGGCAGCTGTTTGGTGAATACCAGGCCGTCGCCTCCGCCAAGAATGATACTCCCACCGAGGCCCCTGAAACCCGTCTGCGACTGGAGTTGCTTGGGGTGTTCCAGAATCCTGTTCCTGAACTGTCCAGCGCGATTATCGCGGAGAAGGGTAAGGAAGGAGAGGTTTACCATATTGGTGACAGCATTCCCGGCAATGCCAGCCTGGAGGAGGTCTACCCTGACCGTGTCATCCTGCGTCGGGCCGGCCGGCTTGAGGCGTTGCGCTGGTCAGAAACCGCCCTTGGCGGGGTGAATGAGGTGGCGCCTTCCAATGTCTCCCGTGCCAGTGAACTGCCGGCGGCCCAGGAAGGTGGGCCCGATGACATGGCCAAGCAGCGCAGGACCATTATCAGCCAGCTGGCACTGCGGCCAGTGGCGCAAGGCAGTGATCAGGGTTACAAACTGGGCAAGCGCGCGCCCAAGCAGTTGTTGAGTCAGGTTGGCCTGCAGGCAGACGATGTCATTCTGTCCGTAAACGGCCACGGCCTGGGCACCGAGGAAGGCGATCTTGCTGCGTTGGAGTCTTACAAGCAGACCCAGCAGGCCAGTATCGTGGTTCAACGTGGTGACCAGCAATTTACAGTGAATTATCCGCCCTAGATGGTGTTAACAATGTCCATTTTCAGAGCATCCGTGCTTAAAACCCTGTTGGCGGCCTGTTTGTCGGTGGTCGTTTTGACCGCCCAGGCCCAGGTTGAGGCCAGTGATGATGGCAAGAGCTGGACGGTGAATATTCGCAATGCGGACATTCAGGCGTTCATCAGCCAGATCGCGGACATGACCGGCAAGAACTTCGTGGTCGACCCGCGGGTGCGGGCCCGGGATGTGACGGTGGTGTCTACCAAGGCACTGTCCGCGGATGAGGTCTATGAATTGTTCCTGTCCGTGCTCCAGGTGCATGGTTACGCTGCTGTACCCGCCGGTGACATCATCAAGATTGTGCCCAATACGACGGCCAAGCAAAGCAATCTGCCGCTGGTGGGCAAGGGTATGGGAACCGGTGAGGAGCTGGTTACCCGAGTGATCCCGGTGGAAAACTCCCCGGTGGAAGAGCTGGTGCCGGTGCTGCGCCCGCTGGTGCCGCAGTATGGCCACCTTGCCGCAGTAGGCTCGGCCAATGCCCTGATCATCAGCGACCATCTGGATAACATCCGGCGCATGGAGGCGATCATTGCCAGCCTCGACAATGCTGAGTCCGAAGATGTGCAGGTGATCAAACTGGAGCATGCTTTTGCCGGCGATATGGTGAAGATGCTCGAGACCCTCACCCCGCAGACCGCTTCCCGTCGCAGCAAGGCAAAGGAAGGGGCGGTAACCGTGGTGGCGGATGAGCGTACCAATCGCCTGATCATCAAGGGTGACCGGATTACCCGCGAGCGTATGGCACGCATGGTTCGCAGCCTGGATACGCCAGACAGTGCCAGCAGTGGCGTGCAGGTGGTCCGCCTGACCCACGGTGATTCCAAGACCCTGGCGGAAATTCTCAAGAACTATGCGGATGGAGCGTCCGCCGCCAAACCCGGAGGAGATGGCAAGGCGGCGGTTTCGTCTTCTGCTTCCGGCAAGGTGTCGATTCAGGCGGACGAATCCCTGAATGCCCTGGTGATTCGTGCGGAGCCGGGCATGATGAAAGAGCTGCAATCGATCATCAGCCAGCTGGATGTGCGTCGTGCGCAAATCCTGATCGAAGCGGCCATCGTGGAAGTCACGGGTGAAAACGCCAAGTCCCTGGGTTTCCAGTATGTGGCGGGCAGTGATGAGACCGGGGTTGGCGCAGTGAACTTCAACAATGCCGGCCTGAGCGTGAATTCCATCCTGCAGGCACTGGTCACTGATGATCCGTCCGGGCTGGCGCTGGGTGATGGCGTGGCCGTGGGCCTTGGTGAGACTGATTCCAATGGGGATCTGAAGTGGGGCGCTTTGATGCAGGCGCTGGCCTCATCCACCGACGTGAACCTGTTGTCCACGCCCAGCATTCTGACCCTGGACAATGAGGAAGCATCCATCATCGTGGGTGAGAACGTTCCCTTTGTGACCGGCCAGAGCACCAGTACAGGGTCCGGGGTGTCGAACCCGTTTACCACGATTCAGCGTGAGGATGTGGGTCTGACCCTGAAGGTAACCCCCCATGTGGCGGGCCTGTCCACCATTCGACTGGAACTGGAGCAGGAAAACTCGGCGGTGAAGGAGTCCTCCGGTGAAGCGGTGGATATCGTGACGACCACCCGCAAGCTGCAGAGCACGGTGCTGGCGGATGATGGCGAAACCATCGCATTGGGTGGCCTGATCAAGGATGACATTCGCAAAGTGGTGCGCAAGGTGCCGCTGCTGGGCGATATTCCGCTGCTGGGCTTCCTGTTCCGTTCTACCTCGACTTCCCGGCAGAAGAGCAACCTGATGGTATTCCTGCGGCCGACCATTCTGGCTGACAACGACCGTCTGGTGCAGATGAGCCGCGAGAAATACATGGGCATCACCGCGCTGCAGTTCAAAGTCAATGGCGATGGTGAACTGGAGCAAGTGGTGAAGTACCCGCTGCCCGCTCAGGTGGAGAACGTTTTTGACGGTCGCAAGCCGGTAGATCAGGAATTCCGCGATGCCTATGAAACGGATCGCACCGATGACGAGGACGCTAAAGCGGAAGCGGCCAGCGAACAGTAGAAAGGCCCATGTTGGCCAACAAAAAAACGCGCCATCGAGGCGCGTTTTTTTTTGGAGGCGAGTTAGCAACCTGGAAGCAAACAGAAAATGTCCCGCCATGCATTCCTCTCCTCAAGCCGCAGAAGAGGGACGTTTTCGGGTCAGAGGGCGCGAATAATGTGTCGGCAGTGACCGGCTCAGAGGGGGCCTGTTACTTGCAAGCAAGCTCCTGCAGCAGGTTTCGTGATCAGGCGTGAGGCGTGCTGTGTGCCGCGTTGCTTCTCAAGATTGCTGCAGGCTTTTCAGGTTGGACAGTACCCGGCGGCTGCGCTCCAGTTTCTTGTTGAGCTCTTCGTCGTTGGGGTACAGCGGCGCCAGTTGTTTCCAGATCCGATAGGCTTCCTTGTACTGGCCCCGGGCGTAGAGAGCTTCGCCGGTGTTCATTTCTTCATTGAAACGGCGTCGTGACCATTGCTCCAGACGGTCACGGTGCTTGCTGAGAACCGGGTTGTTTTTGTGTCGGTCGAGGAAACGCCGGGCGGCCAGCAGGGAGTCCATGGTGCCGTCCCGCTGGTAGCGAACCATCAGCTGTTCCGCTTCGGTCTGGATCGCCTGGTTGTGTTTGGCGCGGGCGCGTTGATCCGCGTTATTCAGTACCTGTTGAGCCTTGGCCAGATGGGGCGAAGGTTGCTGTTCCGGCGCCAGTTGCTGCGCATAGCGAAGCAGATCACGGGCTTGCATCCACTTCTGTTGCTCGGCGAAATACTCGCCCAGGCGTTTAAGATCGGCGATGAGCAGTTCGCGTTCTTCATCAATGCGCTGTTTCTCGGCTACCGCCCGGCTGTCGCGGAATCTGGACAGGGTTTCCGAAAGCTGCATGCTCTCCAGCATGGCTTGGGCCTGCTCGACGCGGCGTTCAGCCAGCAGTTCGTTTAGCTGTCGCCCTTCCATGATCGCCAGCGTGGCGGTCAGCTCATCAATGGCGTAGGGGTCGACAACCTTGTTGCGGTTTTCCTGCAGGATGTCAAAGGCGTTGGCCCACTCCTGGCGGCGGCCATAGGCCTCGGCTTCCTGTACCAGGTGATGGCGGAAGTCATCGCTGGCTTGCAGGATGCCAGCGTACTGCTCCTGCAGCAGCGGGTACTGTTTGTGTGACTCCGGAGTGTCGTTGATGACCTCGATGGCACGGGCGTAGTTCTTCTCTTCCAGTGCTGCGATGACTTTCTTTTCCGGGTTGCCGAGGCTGGCGCAGCCGCTTATCACGGAGACGGCCAGCAGCAGGCTACTCGCCTTGTGCACGTTGATGCTCCGTATTCAGTTTGGCCAGGAACTGGGCAATGCGTTGTTCCATCAGGGTTTCTGAAAGGGCATGGACGCCATCGATACGGTAGGTGCCCACCGGTTCGGACTTGCCACGAATACGCATGGCGCCGTATTCAGTGGCCCGTACCCGTGAGCCGATATTGGGGTTCCCGAGCAGCGGTGAGGCGGCAATGATTTCGTTGCCGGCAGCCATATTGGACAGCCGCGAAGCCAGGTTCACGGCATCCCCCACCACGGTGTACTGCATGCGGTCGCGGGAGCCAAGGTTGCCTGCCAGCATGGCGCCAGAATTGATGCCGATGCGGAATTCCACTGTGGTCTGATTGTGGGCACGGCGGAATTCGTTCAGCCGCTCGACCAGCCGCTGGATCATCACCGCGCAACACAGGCCATGGAACAGGTGTTCGTCATCCTTTTCCGGCACCCCGAACACAATCATGGCGCAGTCGCCCATGTATTTATCGATGGTGCCACGATAGAAGCTGGTGGCAGTGGTGATGGCGTCGAAGTAGACATTGAGCATGTCGGCGATGGCCTCGGGCTCAAGTGTCTCGGAAAGGCGGGTAAAGCCAACGATGTCGGCAAACACCACCGTTGCCTGCACGTCCCGCCCGCCCAGCTGCACCTGATCCAGATCGGCCATCATGTTGCGGGCCACGGAGGGGCTGACGAAGCGCTGCAGCACCTTCTCGACCTGATCCTTCTCCAGCATCCCGTGGGCCATGGTGTTGTAGGCCTCAATCAGGCCGCCAATCTCGTCGTTGCGACGATCCTGGATACGGAAGTTCAGATCGCCCTTGCGCATGGCGCTGGTGGCTGCGAGCAGGTCCTGGATGGGCTGAGCCAGGCGACGGCTGATCAGGAAAGAGGCAATGATGGCGATGACGCTCATGATCAGGGTGGCGTTGATCATGGTTTTTTGTACGGCTTCCCGAGCCGCCATGATGGGGCGGTCAGACAGCGAGATAGCGGCATAGCCCGCGGCAGTGTCTCCCACCATGATCGTGGAGTAATAAGTGGTTACCGGTTCGCTTTCCAGTTCCCATCGTTTGATCTGCTCATTGAGCGGGCTGGCCGCGAGGGGAAGAATGCCGGCCTTGTCAGTGAGATTGCCCTCACGGTCGAACAGGGCGGCACCGCGAACGCTTTCACTGCGAGTAAGGTTGTTGAGTTGTACCTTTAGCAGGAAGGCGTCATCGGCGAGCATGGGCTCCCGGGAGGTATTGGCCAGTTGCTGGGCAATGGCGACCCCAAAGGTATCGGCCTGGTCGCGCATGCGGCTGAGCTGATTGTTCAGCAGCAGGGTGCCGAGCACCGTCATGCCACACAGAATAAGCAGGGAGATAGACAGACCGAGCTTCCAGGCTACCGGGAAGTAGTCCGGGACATAGGGCGCCAGCAACTCGCCAAGGCGAGTCCGCGTGGGTTGCTGTGGTTCGGCTGGTTCAGTCACGGTTTCATCCCTGTTATTGCCGTAACGTGAATGATGCAGGCTTGCCTGTGGCCGGCCTTGCTGTCAAATTCATGATAAATCAGTCATGTTTCGTATGCTAACAATAGCATTTTCGTCGTGCAGGGTAAGTAGCCGAGAAATGGTTTTTTCAACCTGCTGAAACCGGGATAAGAGTATGGCGTTTATTCAAGAGCGCAAGGTGGTGGCCAATGGCCTGGATATGTTCATCGCCGAGGCCGGAGAGCCGGGACGGCCGCTGGTATTGTGCCTGCACGGATTCCCGGAATGCTGGGCATCCTGGCGTTACCAGCTGCCCATGCTGGCCCAGTCCGGGTATTACGCCGTAGCCCCGGATTTACGGGGTTTTGGTCAAACAGGTGGGCCGGAATCGGTGGACGCCTACCGGATGTCGGTACTGGTGGAGGATGTGCGTTCGCTGGTGGCCGCCCTGGGTTACGACAAGGTCATACTGGTGGGGCATGACTGGGGTTGTGCGTTGGCCTGGCAGGTGGCACGGCAATACCCTGAAACTGTCGCCGCTGTAGTCGGTATGTCTATTCCCTATGGTGGCCCGGCCCCTGAGGCCCCCACCGAGGCCATGAAGCGCCTGTTCGAGGATCGTTTCTTCTGCATGCTGTACTTCCAGCAGCCAGCGGTGCCGGAGCAAGAGCTGGAAAAGGATGTGCGCGATTCCCTGCGCAAGATCTTCCACTCTCTGTCGGCGGATGGTATCGCCGAGTACAAGGTAGGCGAGAAAGATACCGGCCTGCTGGATTCGATGCATGCGCCTGAGCCGCCGCCGCGATGGATGCGCGAGGAGGACATGGATTACTACGCCGAGCGTTATGAGAGCAGTGGTTTTACCGGACCAATCAACTGGTACCGGGCGATGGATCTGTCATGGCAGGAGAGCCGTGGAGATGACAACTGGCAGTTGACCATGCCGGTGCTGTTTCTCGGTGGGCTTCAGGACCCGGTGTTGATGTTCAACCAGAAGGCGCTGCAGCGCATGCCGGACTACGTTCCGGATCTGCGCACGGTGCTGCTGGATCAGTGTGGCCACTGGATTCCCATGGAGCAGGCAGCGGAAGTCAATCGTGAAATCCTGGCATTTCTGGAGGAAATCCATGGCCAAGACTGATCCCAGCAATTTTCATCGGGTCGGCGAATTTCATCGCTCCTTCTCTCTACCGGTAGAGCCGTTGCCGGTGGTGCCTGATGATCGCACCATTCGTTTGCGGCTGGCTTTGTTGCTGGAGGAGTTTCACGAACTGGCAGAGGCGACCTGCCAGTCCCCGGATGCGGACCAGCAGGTGTTTCTGGATACGTTGGTGAAAGCGCGTGAGCAGCTGGAAGGGCTCAAGAATTTTGATGTGGACCTGGTGGAAGTGGCGGATGCGCTTACTGACATCAACTACGTCACCTATGGTGCCGGGCATACCTTCGGCATCGATCTGGATGCCACCTGTGAGGAAGTGCATCGCAGTAACATGAGCAAGCTGGGGGCCGATGGCAAACCGGTGAAGGATGCGCGCGGCAAGGTGCTCAAGGGGCCGGCTTATTCTCCTCCTTCTCTGGAGAAGGTGTTGGCGGCGCAGGGAGAAACATCCGCAACGAGTAACGAGTAACAAGTTTCGAAAGACAAGCCTTGCAGACTTCTGCAGGGCTGTTTTTACTCTTCGCAACTCGCAACTCGCAACTCGCAACTCGCAACTCGCAACTCGCAACTCGCAACTCGCAACTCGCAACTCGCAACTCGCAACTCGCAACTAGACCTGCAGCGCCATACCCGCAGGCAATATGTCAGTGAGAATCTCGAAGGCGCCGCCGTGCTGACTGTGGAGCACCCGCTCGGGCTTGCCCTTGCGCTGTAAAGTAGCGGTGACTCTTGCCAGCTTGCTGTTCAGGCAGATCTTGTTACCGCCGGGTGGGTTGTAATAGGTCAGTGCGGCAACCCGCTCGGCGGAGGTGTCCATTTTCACCGTCAGCCGGGCGTCACCCTGACGGGTTGCCAGTGACCACTCAAAAGGTCGGTACTGCGCTTTTGCTTTCAGCGCCGTGCTGATGCGGTTGAACTGGAAACGTTCTCCATCAAGACACAGCGCAGCGATAGACAGTTTCGGGCTGTACAGCGGCCCCAGTTTGATCTGCGCGGTAGCACATTCCAGAAATGCTTCAGGATCGTTATCAAACCCGGCCACTTGTCCCCAGGCGTAGCGATCCGTGTGTTGGCTGCCCCAGTTGTGGTTTTCGCTGCCGCGCCAGCCATTCAGCGTCAGGCGCTCACCGTTCACGCTGAGGGACCCATCCAGTGTGATCATGGGCCTGCTGACCAGTGACTTCGCCTTGGGCAGCGGCCGTTGGTAAAACGACTCAGGCAGAAACAGCAGTGTGTCCTCTCCCTGGTCGTAGTGCAGATCCCATTGCAGGGACTGACCACGGTGTTGAAGCTGGCCGGTCAGCTTGCCTGGTTGCAGATGGTTGTTGCCGGCCTCCACGTTCATGCCGTCGCTGGCATAGCGGCACTCCGCCAATGGGAATTCCTCCTTGGCTGCCACGGTACGCTGTTGCTCGCCATCGAACCACATGGCCCATACCTCACCCAGGGCCGGGCGATCATCGGCCGCGCGAAACAGGGTATAGCGAATCCACAGGGCCAGTGGCCGGTCAGGATGATTGGCGCGCACAAACCAGGATTCGTAGTGGCCACCGCTGGACGGGGCCTGCAGTCCATAAAACGGAATCATCAGGTCGGGCTCCGGTAGGCGTTGTCATCGTTGGTCAGGCGCAGTGCTTTAAAAGGGAAGGCCAGCATGCTGTCGCGGTAGGCAACTTCGGCATGGCCGATAGGTTGGTGATCCCGGCTGAGTGTCAGCGGACAGGTCACCAGCGAGGCAACCAGCCCATTGCGGCTGTAGTGCTTCTTGCCCTCGGCGCGGACCCGGCCCAACGTTGGATGGTCGAAGGTCAGCCAGTAATGGGGGCCGCTCAGCAGGATGGTCAGCTCGCCTTCGCAGCGCATTGAGTGTTTTCCGATGGTGACCGTGCCCTGGAAGTAGCGCGGCACAGAAAGACTGAATATCTGCGTGGTGAAGGCGCGGATTTCGAACGCAAAGTCCTGCTTCGCTTCGCCCTCCAGCTGTAGCCAGCCGCTCATGCGTTCTTTCAACAGTAATCCCAGGCTCATGCGCATTCTCCTTGTTGTGTCGGTGTTTGTTCTTCGCCGTCGGTGAGTAGGCGGTCGGCCAGTTGGCTGGCGGCACGACTGGCCAGAGTCATGATAGTGACCTGCGGATTGGCGCCGAGGCTGGACGGTACGCAGGAGCCATCCATAACCGATAACCCGGCGTAACCGAATACCCGATGCAGCGGGTCGCAAACCCCCTGCCCGGGGGTGGCGGCCAGCCTTGCAGTGCCCAATGGGTGATACGCCGTGATCAGAAAATCCGAAGGTTTGTGGCGTTGTTTCATGAACCTGGCCAGCGCCTGTTTGCTGGTCAGAGTCTCGATTCGCTGTGGGCCCGGAATCTGGACCTCACTGGCACCGGCATCAAAATACCAGTTGGCGAGGGTCTCGATACCGCGGAGAAACAGACGGAAGTCCTGGCGGTTCATATGGTAGCGGATCAGGGGTATTCCGCGGGCGGGACCGCGATGCACGCGTCCCTCGCTGGTGTCGCGAATCATGAAACCAAAGTAGGCGGTGTGCGGGTAATTTTCCACCTGTTCGACCCAATTGCGGCCATAGACATTGCCAAGCAGACCATGGCCGGCCAGAGGAACTGTGCCACCTTCAAACATAAGCCCTTCCCCGGCCAGATCGGCCACCCCGAAACCCTGCGGGATGGAGCGACTGTTACCCAGTTTCTGATCCGGGAACAGCGCGTTGACCACGCCGGCAGGATGCAGGGTCAGGTGCCGGCCCAGGTGCGGATTGCGGATTCCCTGCTGCTTGAGAAACGACGGGGTGAACAGGGTGCCCATGGCCACCACCACATGACGTGCACGAATGGAGAGCCGGATGGGTTTGCCTTCGTGGTTGATGCCGACCGCAGTCACACCGTTGATGGTCGTACCCTGGCGATGCAGTTGGTCGGCACGAAAACCGCAGTACAGAAAGGCACCGCGCTCCAGTGCGCGGGGAATATAACTGACGTTGGTGGACTGTTTGGCATCGGTGGGGCAGCCGAACTGGCAGAGTCCCTGGCCATCGCAGCCTTCCGCATTGCGCATCAGTCGGTGGCGTTGCTGGAAGCCGTTGGCGGCGGCACCCCGGTCGATGATGTCGCCAATGGGTCCCACCGCTTCGGCAGTTGCACGCTGCACTTTCAGCATGGCCTCTACCTGCTCGAACCAGGGCGCCATGTTGTCCGCATCAAACACCCCCCGGCCGTCGACCTGCCATTGATCCAGCACGGCCTGGGGCGGGCGCATACAGGTTCCAGAATTGATGGTGGTCGTGCCGCCCACATTGCAACCCACTGGCACGGGTATGGTGGCGTTGCCGGTGGCGATGGTGGCTCCGCTGCTGCGATAGAGCTTGGGAATGACCTCGCTGAGTTTGCCGGTGAAGTCGCGGCGATCGTAGTAGTGACCCTCTTCCAGAATAACAACGGCCAGGCCGCGGCAGGCAAGCTCATAGGCGGCCGCGGCCCCGCCGGCGCCGCTGCCAATAACCACCACGTCTGCCTCCAGTGTCTGATCATCGCTGCAGTTTCCGGCTGCGCAGATCTGCTGTTGCCAGCGAAAACGTTCCAGCTGGGCCGGTAGCTGGACGGGAGGTCGACAATCAGTGGCTTCGGCTGTGCGCTCGTCGAGCAGGTAGATGGCCTTGAAGGGCAGGCACAGTAGCCGCAGCAGTTTGCCTGAAACCGGCGTGTGCGACAGCTTTTCGATAAAGCGGCTTTGTTGCCGGGCACCGGCCTGACGAAAGGCTCGACCATGGAAAAACCGGTGACGATGATCCAGCCAGGTCAGACCTGCGAGCAGGCTGCGGCGCAGGGCCGGGTGGCCATCCAGTTGTTCATCAAGAAGGCCGAGCATGGCGTCCACGTCGGCAGCGGGCAAACGCTTACCGGCCGGGAACAGTGCCTGGCAAAGCGCGATGGCAACGGGGTGCTGATGGAGCGTTGTTGTTTTCATGATGACCAGTATGGCCGATGAGAAAAGCCCTCGCTTGACCCTGGCTACCCGAAAAATGGGTGAGCCAGGGCAAACGAGGCAAAAACTGATTTGAATCAAGGCGGGAGAAAGAGGCTCGAGAGACTATAGCTGCGGGACATGGTCCCGCTGCGTATGCTTCCGGTAGTCTCCGGAACATTTTAAGGCCCCGCTCGCGGGGCCTTTTCTTTATTTGGTCCCTGGACGCTTGATGCTGGAAGCCTGACGCTAAAAGCAAAACACAAAAAATGAAAACCGGCATTGCGCCGGTTTTCTCTTCAAGGTCTCATTGTTGGCGTCAGGCGACCTCACCAATGAATACCCTTGAACAGACGGGAGAAGGCGGCCTGCTCCCGGCTGATCTTCTTGGGTGTATTTTCCTTGCCGCCCAGTGCTGCAGCGGAATCGGAAAACAGCTTGTAGCCAGTATTCATGATGGTTTCCGTCACTTTCGGGGTGAGGAAGTGCATCACCTGGCCCATGATCCCCAGGTTGGTGGCGATCCGTTTCGGTTGACGCACGATGGCGTCGCAGATCATGTCGGCTGCCTGGGCTGGGCTGATGGTCGGCACGTGGTTGTACATCTTGGTGGGCGCGATCATGGGGGTGCGCACCAGCGGCATGTTGATGGTGGTGAAGCGAATACCCTCGTGAGCCAGCTCACTGGCGGCACAGCGAGTGAACGCATCCAGTGCTGCCTTCGAGGCCACGTAGGCAGAGAAGCGTGGAGCGTTGGTGAGCACCCCGATACTGGAAATGTTGATCACATGGCCAGCGCCACGCTCGACCATGCCTGGCATCAGCTGCATGATCAATCGCAGGGCGCCGAAGTAGTTCAGCTGCATGGTGCGCTCGTAGTCGTGGAAGCGATCAAAGGAGTGCACCACGGAACGACGGATGGAGCGGCCAGCGTTGTTGACCAGTACATCCACGTGGCCATGATCGGCGATGACCTGCTGCACCAGCTGATCCACACTGTTCAGATCGGAAACGTCACAGCTGTAAGCCTGGGCGGTACCGCCCAGCTGATCAATTTCGTGCAGCGTTTCGTCCAGTTTCTCAGCGGTACGGGCGATCACCAGCACCGTGGCGCCAGCGCGGGCCAGCTTCAGGGCAGTGGCCTTGCCGATACCGGAGGTGGCGCCGGTGACCATTACAACTTTACCTTCCACGCGTTCCGGCAGGGTGGGAAGCGGTTGCAGCTCATCCTTGCGCTCGCCGCGGTCAGGGTCCAGATGGTTTTCCCAGAAGTCCCACAACAACTGGATATAACCCTGCAGCTCAGGTGCTTCAATGCCGCTGTCAGCCAGGGCTGCTTTGGCGCGACGGTTGTCGTACTCCGTAGGGAACGTCAGGAACTGCATGGCAGAGGGTGGAATATCCAGATTTTCCAGCGCGGCATTAAGCACCATCTTGGGGGTCATGGCGCTGACACCTCTCTTGACGATGCCGGGGACCGCATTGAACAGGCTGTTATCCAGCTTCACTGGCCAGCGTGGCGCCTGGGCGGCACCGGCGATCACATCCATCATCTCGCCAAGGCTGTAGGAACGGTCAGCAGTCAGGTGGAAGCACTGGCCGTTGCCGTCTTCCTGATGGGCAATATGGTCCAGCGCATCGGCCACGAAATCCACCGGCACGATATTGAACTTGCCACCTTCAACGCCTACCAGAGGCATCCAGTTGGGCAGGACATCCTTGAGCTTCTGGATGAATTTGAACAGGTAATAAGGGCCGTCGACCTTGTCCATCTCACCGGTTTCAGAGTGACCGACGACCATGGAGGGGCGATAAATGCGCCATGGAATACTGCTTTCCTGACGCACCAGCGCTTCGGATTCGTGTTTGGTCAGCAAATAGGGGTCGTTGAGACCGGTGGCTTCTTCAAACATGTCTTCGCTGAACACGCCGTCGTAGAGACCCG
Source organism: Alcanivorax sediminis (assembly GCF_009601165.1). Lineage (NCBI taxonomy): Bacteria > Pseudomonadati > Pseudomonadota > Gammaproteobacteria > Oceanospirillales > Alcanivoracaceae > Alcanivorax > Alcanivorax sediminis. Next base: position 76,315 of record NZ_WIRE01000003.1, read on the forward strand.
CAGCAGCAATGGAAGAAACATGGTGGAAGCAGCCTGCTTTGAGCTTCTCCGCCAGTTTCAGGGTCTGACGGGTGCCTTCGATGTTGGTGTAACGCTGGCTGTTCTCATCGGCGGTGAGGTCGTAAATGGCCGCCAGATGAAAGAAATGGTCGACCTGGCCTGTCAGATCGTCCTGATCGCGTTTGCTGACACCCAGCAGCTTTTCATTGATGTCGCCATGAATGGCAACCAGCTGGTCGGCGTCGACGCCGAGACGACGGCGCAATGCATCAAGCTTGTATTCCGACCCGGAGCGGACCAGAGCGAAGACGCGGGCATTCTCACGCTTGAGAAGGCGAGCAACCAGAAAACGGCCGATGAAACCTGTGGCACCGGTAACGAAGTAGTTCATGTTTAGCCCCTTTGTAGCTTCCCTGCTGTCGACATCCGTCGACAGTCATGTGTTGTAGCGCTTTCTGATAATGCGCTGCCTGACGATAAGTGACAAATCACCTTGCCTTACATTTGTAAGGCGAATTCTGGTTTAACTTACACTTGTTTGTCAAAGATTATTTTGTAACCGGCATGTAGTTGTAATTTGAACCGTTTTCATGGGATTATTAAACCTTACAGTTGTTAGTGGAACGGTTATGGCAGAGACAGTGCGACAGCGCCAGAAGCGACAAACCCGGGAGCGTATCCTGGAGGCGGCGCGTTCGCTGATGGAAGGAGGTCGGGGGCTGGATAGCCTTGGCTTGCGTGAAGTGGCCCGGGAGTGTGGGCTGGCGGCAACCTCTATCTATAACCACTTCCCTGATATGGAGGCGCTGGGTCTGGCGCTGATTGATTCCTGTTGTTTCCGGCTGCGCTCCGCCATGGAGTACGAGCGTCGCAACATGATTGAAATCGGCCCGGCCAAGGCGGTGGATGAGCTGGTGGGACGGTTTGTACGTTACCTGAATGAGCACGGTAATGATTTCCGTCTGCTGGTGCAGCAGCGTCTGGGCAACCATGATCGCTATCGTTTGCGTATTCAGCGCGAGTTGCAGTTACTGGTGGATGAGCTGGCGGAAGATGTGCGTCAGGCGGTGTCCGCCCGTGGCGGGCAGGGAGTGCCGGCAGAGCAGGAGGCGGAAGCTGCCATCGCGATCATGTTCGGTTCAGGTATCTCCATGCTCGACGGTAGCGCGGCCGCCCGCAAGGTGCTGGCGGACCACGCCCGCCTCCAGCTTGAGATGTTGGTATTAGGTGGTCGTGCCATGGCCTCGGGTGAACGGCTATAAGCGGGCATGTTGTGATCTGTGTCACAGGCTTGCGTCCAGACATGCACTATAACTGGGCGGTTAAAGCATATGCCCTCGCAAGGATGAGCAGGCAGGCCACAATTCAGGAGGTGGCAATGGCATTCGATTCCCGGGATCCCTACGACGCTGCGGCGCTGTATGACATGTGGCTCAATTGTAGCCGTTGTCCCACCACGTTTGATTTTGAGCCTGGTGGCGACATCAATCTCGACTACTATCATCGTATCGGTCAGCAGGCCCGACGGGAGCACTGGGCGGTATTGCCTGCCTCAAGCCAGGGGGGCGAGCTGGTGTTCAATATCCTATGCCCCGACTGCGCCACCCGATTGGGCGTGCAGGGGTTTGAAGGTCGACTGGATGGCGCTGAACCCATCATTGACCAGATTTGTGAGGCCATGCTCAAGGCATCCTGAGGAAGACACCAGGGTGCCTGACCTGCCGTTTGGGCTGAGCGTTCCTGTCATCGCGCCCACGATCGAGGCTCGCTAGACTCCGGGGTTGATCAATTTCCCTTCCCGCCCGGTAAACGCAGTCAGGAGCCTTCCATGAACGCCGATTCCATTACCCTTGCTGACGCCCTCAAGCAGCGTCGCTCCGTCCGTGGTTTTCTTGACAAGCCTGTTCCACAGGCAGTACTCGATGAGGTGTTCTCTTTGGCGCAGCACGCGCCCTCCAACTGCAACATCCAGCCCTGGCAGGTGTGGGTGGCCAGCGGTCAGTCCCGTGATGCTCTGCGAGAGCGGATGGTAGACAAGGTCAGTCGCGGGGTACCGTTCGAGCCGGACTACGATAGCCTGCCCCGCTTTGAGGGGGTTTACCGCGACCGGCAGGTGGATTGCGCCATGGAACTGTATGGCAGCATGGGCATTGCGCGAGAAGATCGTGAGGGGCGTCGCCGTGCCGAGTTACGCAACTTCCAGCTGTTCGATGCCCCTCATGTGGCCTTTATCGGCATGGAGAAACAGTTTGGTGTGACCGTGGCGCTGGATGTGGGCATGTATATCCAGTCGTTACTGCTGACCATGAGCGCTTATGGCCTTGGGGCCTGTGCCCAGGGCAGCATGCGTTACTACCCGGCTGATGTGCGTGAGATTCTGGGTATTCCGGACAGCACCGCGATAGTGCTGGGGATCAGCTTTGGCTACGAAGACCCGGATATTGCGGCCAACAAGACCCGTGTAGGGCGCGTGCCACTGCAGGACTCGGTGCGCTTCAGCGACTGAGTTCATGCTCTGGGGGCCAGTAAAGGGACGAAAAATGTGCTAACATTGTCGTTTTATTGCAGCGGTTCCCTCCTACATGATCATTGTCAAAGGCTCCTTTCCTATCAAGGCTGACCAACAGCCCGTTGCGCTGGATCTGGTGCAGGCGCTGGCCGCAGCCTCCCGCAAGGAGCCCGGCTGTCTGTCCTATGAGGTTTATGTGCAGGCGGATGAACCGCGGGTGATCATGGTCTGGCAGCAATGGAGCAACCTCGATGCCCTTGAAATCCACTTTGGTTCTGACCATGTGGATGCGTTTCTGGACGCCATTCCGGACCTGATCGACGGTGACGTGCAGTCCGCCCGTTATGATGTCAGCAGTGTGGATGGTGAGCCGGTGGTAGAAGAAGTCCAGGAAATCGCCCCTGTGGTGCTGGCGGGCAACATCATCCTGCATTAATGACCTTTGCTCCTCTGACCTTTCTTCCTCTGGCGACAAACGGGTGTCGTTTTCCACCCGTGCCTGAATAGCCTGTACTGAGGTACCCTGTTGGGTCTTGGTGCAGGAGCCTTCATGAAGACCCGTATAGATTCCATAGAAGACATCACTCGCAGCTTTGCTGAACAGGGTTATATCTGCAGTGACCAGATTGCCCTGGCGATCTATCTCGCCGCCCAGCTGCACAAGCCGGTGCTGGTGGAGGGCCCCCCTGGCGTTGGCAAAACCGAGTTGGCCAAGGCGGCCGCAGCCTTTCTGGAAGCCCCCCTGATTCGTTTGCAATGTTATGAAGGTCTGGACGAAAGCCGCGCTCTGTACGAATGGAAGTACGGTAAACAGCTGCTTTATACCCAGTTGCTGCGTGACAAGCTGGGAGGCATGCTGGCGGATACGGACAGCCTGGAGGCCAGCATGGCACGGCTCGGGGATCTGGGGGAGGCGTTTTACAGCGATACCTTCCTGGAGCCACGGCCGTTACTGCAGGCATTGCGAAGTGAAGAGCCAGCCGTACTGCTGATTGACGAAATCGACAAGGCAGATCAGGAGTTTGAGGCGTTCCTGCTGGAGTTGCTGTCGGATTTCCAGATTTCCATTCCTGAGATGGGCACCGTCACGGCGCGCCATCAGCCGCTGGTGTTGCTGACCAGTAATGACCAGCGGGAACTCTCTGATGCCCTCAAGCGCCGTTGCCTGCATCTCTATATCCCCTACCCGGAAGCGGCCCATGAGGCCGCTATCGTGGCTGCCCGTGTGCCCGAGCTTGAAGCGGAACTGCGTGATCAGCTGGTGGCGTTCATTCAGTACCTGCGTGAGCAGGAAATGAAAAAGCTGCCGGCCATCTCTGAAACCCTGGATTGGGCCAGGGCGCTGGTATTGCTGCATGCAGACAGCCTGGATCAGGCTGTGGTCGCCGATACCCTCAACCTGGTATTGAAAACCGAGCAGGATGTTACCCTTGCGCGGGAGCTGCTGCCCGCCTGGCTACGTAAATTTGGAAAGCGCTGATGCTGACCCGTCGCCTTGCGGAATTTGTCCAGGCTCTGCGGGGTGCCGGACTGAGAATTTCCCCGGATGAAGCGACCGTGGCAATGCAGGCGGTGGCGCTGGTCGGTTATGAGTCCCGACAGCAATTCCATGATGCGCTTTCGGTGAGCCTCCTCAAGGAAGAACAGCACCGAGTGGCGTTTGAAGAGACCTTTCAGCGCTACTTTGATCAGCAAGGTCGGCAGGACAGCAAGGCAGAGGCTGGCCCGGAGGACACCGCCACAGGAATGCCTGAGCCGGTGGTCCAGGCGACGCAGTCCGGTGAAGGAGAGCGGGCCAATGCGGCACTCAACGATTTACTGTCTGCCAGCGCAGAGCAGTTGCAGCAGCGCATGGCTGAAGCGGCGGCAGCCATGGACTTTACCCAGATGCAGGTGATCACCCAGCAGGGCCTCTACACCCGGCGCTTGCTCATGAATATGGGCATGGGTGCCGTGGATGAAAGAGTCCTTCAGTTGTCTCAGGGAAATGCTGCCAGTGAGGCTCGGGCGGATGACTTGCGAGAGTGGCGCGCCCGGGTGCGTGAACAGGCGGCCAGTCTGGTGCGAAGGCAATTCCTGCTGCACGGCGCGGCACGTGGCCGTGAACTGCGTGAACAGACTATGCGTCAGGTGGCGTTTCGGGATCTGCGCGAGTTTCGTGAAGTGAAGACGCTGGTGCGCAAGATGGCCCGTAGGCTGGCCAGTGCCCACCAGCGCCGCATGAAAGTATCGCGGCGCGGGCAGCTGGATGCGCGCCGTACTCTGGGTCGCAGCATTCGCCATGACGGGGTGCCTGCGTCACTGGTGTGGCGCCAGAAACCACCGCACAAGAGTCGGGTGATGGTGATCTGCGACGTGTCGAGTTCGGTAAGCGATGCGGCTCGTTTCCTGCTCCAATTCCTCTATGCGCTCAACGACGTGCTGCCGCGGGTGCGCAGTTTTGCGTTTGCTTCGCGTTTTGATGAAATCAGTGACGACTTCCAGCGCTTCCCGCCGGATGTGGCGGTGGGTCGAGTGCTGGACCGGTTATCGGGTAGCGGCACGGATTACGGGGAGATGCTGGAAAGCTTCCTGCGTCTGTGTGAGAGGGAGCTGGATCGGCACACCACGGTGATCATCCTCGGCGATGCGCGTAATAACTATCTGCCCGAAAGGGCCGAGCTGCTGGGTCAGGTACGCCGGCGGGTGAAACAGATCTGGTGGCTGAACCCGGAATCCCGGGGCCAGTGGAACAGTGGTGATGCGGTCATGGCGAGCTACCTTCCCCACTGCAGGGTGGCAAGACGCTGCGGCAATCTTGATGACCTCGAGCGAGTGGTGGACGGGCTTCTGGGCAGCCTGCGCTCCGATTAAACTGCCGGGATCAGGCGCTACGACCCGGAAGCCGAATATCCGGGTCGCGCAACACCTGCTTGAGGGTCATCAGCAAGCGCTCGCTGTTGATGGGTTTCGCCAGGTGACCCACCATGCCGGCATCATGGCAGGCCTGAATCTTATCCGGCACCGCATGAGCGGTAAGGGCAATAATCGGCACCCGCGGCAGCCGCCCCTCCTTCTGAAGCTTGATGATCGAGCGCGAGGTTTCAAAGCCATCCATCTCGGGCATTTCACAGTCCATCAGAATCAGATCAAACGGCTCATTCGCGGACAGCAACACCGCAATCGCTTCCATGCCGCTCTCTGCCACCTCGGTGGTATAGCCGAGTTTCTTGCACAGCCCCTCAGCCACCATCAGATTGATGTGGTTGTCATCAACAATCAGCAAGCGCCCCCCAGAGCGAGTCGCATCGCTGATATCCTGCACAACCGGTAGCTTTGCACTGGCCTCGGTCTTGGGCAGTGGCAGACGGAACCAGAATCTTGATCCTTCATTGCGCCGGCTTTCGACCCCGATTTCGCCACCCATGATTTCCACCAGCTGCTTGCAGATGGCCAGACCCAGTCCGGTACCGCCATAGCGACGACTGGTGGAGCTGTCTCCTTGCTGGAAATGGTCAAACAGATGGGTGATCTGTTCCGGGCTGATGCCGATGCCGGTGTCGATGATCTCGAAAAGCACGTAGTCCGCGTTACCACTGTCACGGTGGGCTGTCAGGGTGACCGTGCCGTTGTCAGTAAATTTCACCGCGTTGCTGATCAGGTTGACCAGGATCTGGCGCAGGCGCACCGGGTCGCCGATACAGAAATGGCCAAGATTGGCGTCCAGCTCGCAGCCGAGCACGTTGGACTGTACCCGGGCCTTGTGCTGGAACAACCCCAGGGAATCGTTGATCAATCCGTGCAAGTCGAAGCGGGTTTGTTCAATGGGCATCTTGCCGGCTTCGATGCGGGAATAATCGAGGATGTCGTTGATCAGGTTGAGCAGGCTGTTGCCCGACTGCTCGATGATATTCAGGTTGTGCTGCTGTTCACTGTCCAGTGGCGAGCTCTTGAGCATATCCACCGTGCCGATGATGCCGTTCAGTGGTGTGCGGATTTCGTGACTCATGACAGCGAGGAACTCACTGCGGGCACTCAGGGCGCTGTTTAATTCCCGGGTACGCTCCTCAACACGTTGCTCAAGTGCTTCCGTGGCCTCGCGTTGGATTCGGGCATTCTCGCTCTTCAAAACGGTCATGCGGTGAGCCAGGGCAAATGACAGCAATACGGCTTCCAGGAAGGTGCCCAGCTGCATAATGTTCTCGATCAGCCAGCTGGCCTCGATAATCTGGAATGCCTTGAGAATATACAGCGTGGTGGCCAGTGCCACAGAGAGAAAGGCCAGCAGGAAATAGCGCGCAGGGCTGTAGCCCTGGAAGATCAGCCACAGAGAGAGTACTACCATGATGAACGGCCAGGGGAGTACTGCTGCGGTGGTGACCTGGATGCTGTAATGGAAGCTGATCAGCGTAAAGGGAATGGCAAGAAGTGACATTACCGTAACGGCACTAATTGCGCGGCTGATCTTTGGTAGCCGGGTGCGCAGTTCCAGAAAGTGCGATACGAAGAGCATTGAGAACGCGAGAGTTAGCAGGTTCAGCGCCGGCAGCGAGTAGTGGTTCCACATGGGGGAGTCTGGCCACAGCCACTGGTAGCTCAGTCCTTCGCGGGTGAACAGGTTGAGCCCGAAGGTGCCGAGATAGAGTACGTAGAGCATATAGCTCGGCTCCCGGATGGAAATGAAGATCAACAGGTTGAACATGCACATGGCGATAATGGCGCCATAGTAGATGCCATGAAGCAGGGAGATCTGGTTGTCCTGCTGGCTGAATGCCACCGGCGTTTTGATGCTCACCGGCATTTCAATGATGTTGTCCCCTTGGGCGCGAATCAGCAGGTAGCTGCGGTCCTGGGGAGGGAAGCTCTGCAGGCTGATCAGGTGGTAATGCTTGAACTCCCTTTGGGTGAACGGGATGCGGTCACCCATGCGTTGATGGTCAATGGCATCACCGTTGCGATCGAACAGGTAGATGTCCAGAAAATCCAGATGTGGTCGGCTGATGCGCAGGAACCAGTAGGGAAAGCGGGTATTGTTGTCCAGGGTGATGAGAAACCATTGCAGGCCATCCTGGAAGCCCAATGACGGGTAGCCATTCATCATGGTGGCGCCGGCGCCTTCCCTGAGTGCCTTGAGCGCGGTAGAGGGGGTCAGGCTGTGATCAGGGTCGGCCAGCCACTGCATGCCGATGGCGCCCTGATACTCCTGCCGGTCGTCCGTCAGGGTAAGGCTGTGCCCAAGCAATGGCAGGGCAAGTGCCATCAGCATGAGCCCAATAGGCAAGACGCGTCCCTTTGTCATTCCTGATCCTGTTATTTGCTGTTATGTGGAACTGTCTGGTGAAGCCTGTCTGCCTTTCCGCCGTGTTGTTGAAGGGAAATAGGGTGGGCGAAAAGCCTGACTCAAGCTTGATTTTACAGAATTTACCGGAATAACAGGAACATTGCGCCTGACCGCATCTCGAAATACGTGACTTAATTGGAAAAGGAGTCTCGAATGAAAGTCATGATGCGCGGTGCATTGATGTTGTCCTGTTCACTGCTGGTGGCTCAGGGAGCCTGGGCTGCAGGCCCTTACATCGGTGGTAGCTACAGCCAGATTCAGTACGACAATGAGGAGTTTGATACGGATACGCTCAAGATTGATGCGGCCACAGTCAGTGCCGGCTTTGAAGTCTCCGAGTTTCTGGCGTTGGAGGCTCGTGGTGGCGTAGGCCTGGATGAGGACACCCAGGGCATTGCGGATTTCGAGCTGGATCACCTCTATGGCGGCTACCTCAAGTTGGGCCTGCCCCTCAGCGAAACCGTGCGTCCCTATGTTATTGGTGGCTATACCAAGGCGAAAGGCACGGTGTCCGCAGATGGCACGCTGGGCGGTGTGAATTATTCGTTTAGTGACAGCGAAAACTTTGAAGATGAGTCCTATGGTGCGGGGCTGGACATGAATATCACCGACACCCTGGGAGCCAACCTTGAATATATGCGCTACATCGATACCAGCGAGGAGGAGATTTCAGGTATCAGCGTGGGGCTGCGTTCGGCCTTCTGATGACATTCGCGTGCAAGAAAAAGCCCGGCAACGGATACGTTGCCGGGCTTTTCTGTCTGCAGGAGTGGGCGCAGCTCAGGCGCTGGCCTGGTCGTGACGGCTGAGTGCTTTCTCAAGGTTGGGTCTGAAGGCGGCATTGACGCCCAGGTTCATGAGCGTCCAGTAGTGGCCGCTGACCACGCGCTCAATCAACAGTGAGCGTGGGGAGGGCTGGAACTTCATCATCTGCTCCAGCGGCGTCTTGCGAACCTGTTTCATGATATCGGTATGCAGCCTTGAGTTGGCGAAATCAAAGGGTTCGCTGGAAAAGGCGCGCAGCAACATTTCAATCCAGGTGGCGTAGAACTGGTCACTTACCTGACCATCCTGTTTGCGCGCCCCGAGAGTTTGCAGCAGGTCATCCAGTTCCACCCAGTTCTGGTTAAGTGCGGCCTGGACAATGCGGCGAAGCAGGTCCGCGTCTTCGCCGGGCAGGCGTTTCACCGCGCCAAAGTCATACATCACGATGCTGCCGTCGGGCCGGAACGCGAAGTTCCCCGGGTGCGGATCGCAATGGACGGTCCTGAACTGGAAAATCTGTTCGCCGATGGCATCAAACAATCGCTCGCCCAGCAGGTTGCGCGTGGCCTGGTCAAAGCCGTTTGCGTCATTGGTCTGCTCTAGAGGCGTTCCGGCTTCCAGGCTCAGGGTCAGCACCTTCTCGCTGGACAGGTCGTCATAAACCGTCGGGATTACCAGCCAGGGCTGGTGTTGGTGGAATTTCCGGAACTGATTAAGGTTGATGGCCTCCTGGTGGTAGTTCAATTCTTCTTCAAGTTGATTGCGGATCTCCCGGAAGACACCGTCGAGAGCGGCTTCATCTACTTTCAGCAAGCTACCCAGACGAAGAATCCGGCGCAGGTGTTTCATGTCGGAATCGATGGATTCCTTCACCGCCGGGTATTGCACCTTTACAACCACTTCGTCGCCTTCCAGGGTGGTGGCGCGGTGGACCTGACCAATAGAGGCGGCTGCGAACGGGGTCTCGTCAAAGCTGGTGAAGCGTTCGTCGATGCTGCCCTGCAGTTCACGCTCCAGCTGACGGCGGATGACATGGAAAGGCATGGGGGCAGAAGCATTCTGCAGCACTTTCAGTTGCTCGCTGATTTCCCGCGGCAGGATATCCTGCATTTGCGAGGCAATCTGCCCGACCTTCATGACCGCCCCTTTCATCTCTCCCAGGGTGGCGGCGACTTCCTTGCCGATATGCTGCATCAGCTTTTCACGGTCTGCGGCCTTGGCGCTTTCCGACTGGAACAGACCTTTCACCTGATGGCTAGCCACGCGGGTGGCTATTGAGGTGGTCATACCCGTCAGCCGGAAGAGCCGGCCGGTGGTCGTGGTGGGGCGTTTGCGACGGCGCTGTTCAGCCATGATGTCTCTCGTAGCGATGTATTGGCATTATTTATATTTAGATTATATAGCCGTTAACTTAGCGCTGATGGGTGAAGGCTGTACAGGGTAAGAAGGGACAGATACGGGGGTAAAGTTAGTCAGAAGCGGACAGCGGCGACGGGAGGCTTAAAAAAACGTGCGGGGATGCGTGCTGCGAGATGTCCGTGCAAAAGAAAGGGGCCAAGATGGCCCCTAAAGGAGAGTAACAACAAAAGGGTTCAGAATCAGCTACGGTTCTGACCGGCAGAAACCAGTTCGTTGAACAGTTTCTCGCCTTCTTCACGTGCGGTGACAACGGCACCAAAGCCGGCCAGCACGAATTCGTTGGTTTCTTCAGCTTTCTCGCCGCGCTCTTTCTTGCCAGCTTCTACCAGCTTCTCGTAGAGGGCCTGACGCTTTTCCGGAGCGTTGTCCAGCAGTTCGCGAGCAGCCAGCAGGGCGCCACGGCCAGCCAGCAGAGCCTTCGGCTTGCTTTCAGCTTCTTCACCAAATGCCTCGGTGCCAGCAGCGACATACTTGTTCAGCAGCTCTTCAGAGTTTTCTTCGGCCTTGTCATAGGCTCCCAGGCCAGCCAGGTACAGTTTGTTGCCCAGTTCCTTAGCGCGGTTAACCAGAGATTCGCTTTGTGCACGCAGATCTTTCAGCTCGCCCATGATTCATACTTCCTTAAATTTGTCCGGTGTAAGAAAAGTGCAGCCATCAAATTTGCTGCGTGGGATAAAGAGTAAAAGGGATTGGGTGAGAGGCGTGTCTTGTTTGTCAGACAATTATACAGGTGGCTGATAGTTGTCATGCTTCAAGGTGTGATATCCATCAAAGTCAGTAAGCCAAACCCCGCATGGTCGTTATTTCTTCCCATGCGTACACTGGCAAAAAAGGTTTGAGCAGAATTGGGAGCGCTTGGCGCTATTCAGGGGTTTGTGAGACCAGAGAGATAAGAATGATAGAAAAATTCATCGCCAAAGTGCCTTCGCGCATCTGGGCGGAGGGTCGTCCGGGCAAAGCAAAGCAATGGGAGGCCGAGTTTAATGTGGCTTCCTGGGTGCGGGTTGCAGGTGCATCAGGGCAGGTGCAGCTGGTTGTGCGCTATGTGGATAACAGCAATGACCGGTCTGTGCTGGTGGATTCTGCTGAGGTGACCGGGGAGGGCAGTGCATTGCTGTCTGGCTCAGTCCTGTTGCGGTTGAGCGCTGAGGTTGAACAGGTACAGGTGTCCCTGCGGCTTGCCGATGCCGCCATGAACTTTGTGGTAGAAGAGTTGTTCATGCAGCGCCGGGGTTCGGCACTGGGTGCATCCGACAAGCTCATTTCCAATTTCTGATCGACTAGCCCTGTTTAATATACGGCTCTGTCCCAGCCTGTCCGGATGCTTTTCGGGTGGGCTTTTGTTGCTCAGAGAGTGAAAGCGAGCCAACCGGTTGCTCAAGCAGGGATTCCGGCCATTGTTCGAAATCCAGTCCAGTAAGCCGGTTCAGGTTTTCCAGTGCCGTGTCAGGCCGCAATGTGCTGACTTTCAGTATCCTGCTCATGATCCGGTCCCCGTTTGTCTATACCGACAAAAGCGAGAACCGTGCCAGTCTTGTTCATTTTATTTAATCAATATTATCAGTGGGTTGGCGAATTGCTGCCGGAGCGTTGTCGCGCCAAAAGCCGGTGCCCGGCAGCATGTGACAATTTTTGTAACCTTGGCTGTCAGTCGAGGAAGAAATCGGGCAACAGCTTGTCATCGTCCAGGTTCGGGTCCACACGGTAGCCGCTGAAGTCCGTGGTGCCGGTATCGCGCAGCACATCTTCATCCACAAAGAACTGGCCGCTGGCAGCGGAAACCGGGCGGGTGAGAATGGCGTAGGCTGCATCAGCCATGATCGACGGCTGGCGGGCAGCTTGTACCGACGGCACACCGCCCAGCTGGTTCTGTACGGCGGCGGTATTGATGACCGTTTTCGGCCACAGGGCATTCACGGCCACCTTGCCCTTGTATTCGTCCGCCATGCCGAGCACGCACAAACTCATGCCATATTTCGCCATGGTGTAGGCCACGTGGCGACCGAACCAGTGAGGGGCCATGTTCAGCGGTGGGGCCAGATTAAGGATGTGCGGATTACTGGCCTTGCGCAGATGGGGCAGACATAGCTTGCTGGCCATGAAGGTCCCGCGGCTATTGATCTGATGCATCAGGTCATAGGACTTCATGCTGGTGCCTTCGGTGCCGGTCAGCGAAATGGCGCTGGCGTTATTGACCAGAATATCGATGCCGCCAAAGGTGTCTACGGTCTTGTCCACGGCAGCCTGTAACTGATCTTCGTGGCGTATGTCGCCCACGCAGACCAGTGGGTTGCCACCCGCTTCGCGAATTTCTTCCGCTGCGGTGTAGATAGTGCCCGGCAGTTTGGGGTGCGGCTCGGTGGTTTTCGCAAACAGAGCGATGTTGGCGCCATCCTTTGCCGCCTTGAGTGCAATGGCCTTGCCAATGCCGCGGCTGGCGCCAGTGATAAAAAGGGTTTTGTTTTGCAGTGAGTTGGACATGTTGCTCTCCCGGGAATCTGGCCTGCAAACCTACCAAGCGCTTGGTTTATTGGCAATAGCGCCCTGTCCAAGTGTCCCGTGGTCACTTGTAAGATCTGGAATGGCAGGATATGGTGTCTGGCTCGGTCATTTGGGGCCATGGACGGCTTTATCAGGATAATAGCGATGACAATATTGAAGATGGATCCGGCGGAGTACTCTGTCTCTGCGGAATATCTGTCCCTGATGCTGGACGTGTTGGCAAGACGTGGAATTGCCAGTGAGGAACTGCTCGCGGGCACTCAGATTGAGCCCGGCTGCTGGCGGGACCCCAAGGCACGGGTGTCGGCCCAGGATTTTGAGAAGGTGTCCTCCCGGGCCATCCGCATGACAGGGGAGCCCTGGATTGGCTGGGAGCTCGGGGCGTCGATGACCCTGTCTTCCCATGGTTTTCTGGGCTATGCGGCCATGAGCAGCGCGACCCTGGGGGAGGCCCTGGAGTTGGCGGTGAAATATTTCCGGACCCGCAGCACCATGGTGCAGCTGGAGACTTTCCAGGAAGGGGATATGGCGGTGCTGCAGGTTAACGAGCTGCTCTCTCTGGGGGGGCTGACTCCGTTGACGATGGAAAGCCTGTTCTCCAGTTTCCACTTCATGGGGCAGAAGTTATTGCCGGGCATGGATGTGCTCGGTGAGCTGCGCTTCTCCTACCCCGAGCCCGATTATTTCGAGCGTATGCGCCCATTGATGCCCGTGCCGGTCTATTTTGACTGTGCCTATAATCAAATGCGCTTCCCGGTGTCCCGTCTGGACAGCCCCCTGCAGTTTGCCGATCCGCGACTGGCACGGATGGCGGCGGATCAGTGTGAGCAGGAAATGGCGACCATCAAGGCGCCGCCGGCCCTGCTGGGTCAGGTGCGCCGGATCATCCTGACAGGTGGCGGTCGTTTCCCCAGCGTCGAAGAGGTGGCGAGTGAGCTGCATATGTCCTCGCGTACGCTGAAGCGCAAGCTCCAGCAGTTGGGCACCAGCTACCAGGAGATTCTCGATGGTCTGCGCAAGGGGCTGGCAGTGGAATTTCTCACCCAGTCAGATCACACCGTGGACGAAATTGCCATGTCGCTTGGGTATTCTGATGCCTCGAATTTTGCCCGTGCCTTCCGGCGCTGGACCAGCCGCAGCCCTTCTGATTACCGGGCATAGGTTTGCTGGATGCTGATGCAGGCGGGCCCTTGCCTGTCTGCTTAGGGAGTCAACTATGTCGACGCTACACCCCCGCCTCGCTGCGGACACCCGTGCGCTGGGAGAAACCGCTCTTTGCTGGTTGCGCTGGATGAATGACCAGCGTTTTGCCTGGATCATCGTCGTGCCCAAGCGTGAGGGGCTGCGTGAATGGCATCACTTGCCGGCAGATGAGCAGGTGGAGCTGTTAAGGCAAGTGAATGCGCTGGCGGGTCAGCTGGAAAGGGTCACCGGTGCCGACAAGATCAATATCGGTGCCCTGGGCAATATGGTTCCGCAGTTGCACATCCACGTGATTGCCCGTTTCGCAGATGACCCGTGCTGGCCTGGCCCGGTATGGGGGCAGGGGCAGCCGCAGCCATGGCCGGAAGGCGGGAGGCCTGACTGGTTGAATCAGCTGGATCTGGCAGTGCTGGAGGGCATGTGAGCGGCCTATTACCCGCATCTGTGCAGTGCCCCTGTTGCTGGGAAACCATTGAGGTGTTGATCGATGGTTCGCTGGAGGAGCAGGAATACGTGGAGGACTGTCAGGTGTGCTGCCAGCCGCTACTGTTTACGGTGCGGGTGCCGTTTGACAGTGACGAGCCAGTGGTGGATGTCCGGCCCGAGAATGAGTAGCTACAAGTGACAAGCTGCAAGCTACAACGCGTCACCTTCCCGGAATTTGTAGAAACGATATTGGCCGCGCACCAAGGTTTGCGTCGCGGCGCCACCGTTTGAGTCAATGCCAGCCTTTCCCCGCGTTGTAGCTTGCAGCTTGTCGCTATTTCTTGCGGTCGATGTGGCCCAGATCCCGTTCCGGAAATAGCGCATCGCGCACCCGCCGCTTGAGTTCGGTAATTTCCGGAAAGCCGCCTTCCTTTTTTCGTTCCCAGATGCACAAGTCGTTTGCGCTGATGCGGAAAACTCCACCGGTGCCGGGCTGAAGCGCGACTTCATCCAGCTCGTCACTGAAGGTATTCAGTAACTCCTGGGCGTACCAGCCGCTTCTCAGCAGCCAGTTGCACTGGCTGCAATAGAGAATGGTGACGCGTTTCATCAGGCGGGGTCGTTGCCCTGCAGGAAGCTCTGCATTTTCGGATCTTCCAGCATGCGGGTGATGGCGCCGCTGAGGATATCGTTGATCATTTCCTGGTTGCGGTTGGCGCTGGGGGTGATGGGCAGATCGTGCTTGATGCTGCTCTTGTAGGTGCCGGTATAGGCCGCCTCAGGGCGGCTGGCTTCGCCGATCAGGATCAGGGAAATGGTGACTGTGTTGACCACATTGCCCTGCTCGGGCACATAGTCCAGCTGCTCCAGACGCACTTCAAGGCGGCTGGCGTTCTGGTCGGGGTTAAAAGCATTGAAGCCTTGCTGCTGCAGACCTTTGCGAACCGCTTCTTCAACCGCCGCTTTGACGTCGTTGGCGGGCTGCACCAGCGAGGTTTCCTTGTATACGCCGCCGCGGGTGCCGAATGCCAGCTGGTTTCGGGAGTCCACCGCGATGACCTGGACAGACTGGTTGTGGCCAATATTGGTGGTCTGGACCTTCGCGACGGGCTGGACATTAATGGACTGGGGGCTAAGGGCACAACCGGCAAAGGTGGCGCTCAGGGTCAGAAGCAGGGCAGCACGCAGCATGGTGGCTCCTTGTTGATCGTTGGGTTGTTGGGTGTCAGTAGGTGCGTTTCAGCGACTCTTCGGCAAGCGTCACCAGAGCATCCTTGTAGGGGGAGGCTGGTACGTCCGCGATCGCATCCAGTGCCAGCCGGGTGTGCTCGGCGGCCTTGTCCACTGTGTATTGAAGACCACCGCTGGCGCGAACAGTTTCAACAATTTCTTGCAGATGATCGAGGCCGCCACTGCGGATGGCGTCCTTGATCACTTTGGCCTGCTCTTCGGAACCGTTGGCGATGGTATGAATCAGCGGCAGAGTGGGCTTGCCTTCAGCCAGGTCGTCGCCCACGTTCTTGCCCAGCTCGCTGGCGTCACCCTGATAATCCAGCACATCGTCAATCAACTGGAAGGCGATGCCCAGATGGCGGCCATACTCGGCAAAGGCGGCGGTGAAGTCCTGGTTGTCAGTAATGCCGAGCACGGCGCCGGTCTCGGCGGCAGACTCGAACATCTTCGCGGTCTTGTGGTGAATCACCCGCATGTAGTTCTGTTCGGTAGTGTTCGGGTCGCGCACATTGATCAGCTGCAGCACTTCACCTTCAGAGATGGTGTTGGTGCTCTGCGAAAAGATATCCAGCAGGCGCGGGTGGCGCAGGGCAACCATCAGTTGCAGGGCCCGCGAGATCAGGAAGTCGCCCACCAGCACACTGGCTGCGTTGCCCCACACCGCATTGACGGTAGGGCGGCCGCGACGCAGGTTGGATTCATCCACTACATCATCGTGGAGCAGGGTGGCGGTGTGCAGAAACTCGATGATTGCTGCCACATCCACGTGGTTATAGCCGGTATAGCCGGAGGCGCGGGCACATAGAATCGCCACCAGCGGACGCAGGCGCTTTCCACCGGATTGCACAATGTAGTCACCCACTTCGCGAATCAGCGGGACATTGGAATCGAGATGGTGGGTGATAAAGGAGTCTACGGCGGCAAAATCCTGCTCGACCGGGGCATAAATGGCCTTGAAATCCATGTACTTGAGTCCAGGCGGAATGAAGGTGGCGCAACAGCCGGCAATGCTAACAGGGGGGGGCTGGCAGTCAACGTATTCTGTCCTATTGTCATTGGGTGATGTCAAAGCCACGCGAACTCCGGCAGAGTGCGGGCAATTATTCGGGTTTGGCGTTGCGCAGGGTGGTTAATTGCCGTACACTTCGCGGCCCGATTTAACCCTCTGCCTGGCCTGCAAGTGGTTAGCGCCCTGATAAGGGTGGCGCCCGCCTGAGTGGAGTCGTGCTGGAGCACACAGATGTACGCAGTAATCAAAACTGGTGGCAAGCAGTATCGCGTAGAAGAAGGCGATGTTGTTCGCATCGAAAAAATTGAAGTAGCAACCGGCGAATCCGTTGATTTCGACCAGGTGCTGCTGGTATCCAACGGCGACGACGTAAAAGTCGGTCAGCCGGTTGTGGAGGGTGCCAAAGTGACCGCTGAGGTACTTGAGCAGGGTCGTCACAAGAAAGTGAAGATCGTCAAGTTCCGTCGTCGCAAGCACTTCCGCAAGCAGCAGGGCCACCGTCAGTGGTACACTGCTATCAAAATCACCGGGATCCAGGGCTGATCCTTAGACACACTTTCGAGAGGATTAAGACATGGCGCATAAAAAAGCCGGTGGTAGTACTCGTAACGGTCGCGATTCGCAAAGTAAGCGCCTTGGCGTTAAGCGTTTCGGCGGCCAGCTGGTAAATGCAGGCGAAATCATCGTTCGCCAGCGCGGCACCAAGTTTCACGCTGGTGTGAATGCCGGCATGGGTAAAGACCACACCATCTTTGCTACTGAAACTGGTCGTGTGAAGTTTCAGGTTAAAGGTCCGCTGAACCGTCAGTACGTGGTTATCGAGCCTGTGGCCTGATCCGTCCGGATCATCAAAAAGCCCCGCGAGGCTCTGCCCGCGGGGTTTTTTTGTATTTAAATCCAGCCGTGTCCCGTCTGGTGCATCTGTCCCCAAAGTGAATTCATTGCCGTAGAATGGCATCGACCCCAAAGAGAGTCCTTTTCCATGCAATTTGTCGACGAAGCTACCATTGAAGTGCATGCCGGTAAGGGCGGCGATGGCTGCCTGAGTTTCCGTCGTGAAAAATACGTGGAATTTGGCGGTCCTGACGGCGGCGACGGCGGCGCTGGGGGTAACGTTTTCTTTCAGGCTGACAGTAATCTGAACACCCTGGTGGACTACCGCTACGAGCGAATCTTCAAGGCCCGTAACGGTGAGGGTGGCAGAGGTCGTCAGATGACCGGTAAATCGGCGGACGATGTCATTCTGTTGGTGCCGGTGGGCACCACGGTCATCGATGTGGATACCGATGAGGTGCTGGCGGATCTGACCGAAGCAGGCAAGCCGGTCATGATTGCCCGTGCTGGCCGCGGGGGGCTGGGCAATATCCACTTCAAGAGCAGTACCAACCAGGCGCCGCGCAAGACCACCAAAGGCAAGCCGGGAGAGTCCCGACGTCTGCGTCTTGAGCTGAAAGTGCTGGCCGATGTGGGGCTGCTGGGTATGCCCAATGCGGGCAAGAGTACCCTGATCCGGGCCATTTCTGCGGCCAAGCCAAAAGTGGCAGATTATCCTTTTACAACCCTGGTGCCGAACCTGGGTGTGGTGAAGGCGGATCGCCATCGTAGTTTTGTGGTCGCTGATATTCCCGGTCTGATTGAAGGTGCGGCCGAAGGTGCGGGGCTGGGCATTCGTTTCCTCAAGCATCTGGCGCGAACCCGGCTGTTGCTGCATGTGGTGGACGTGGCCCCAATGGATGAAAGTAATCCTGCGGACCATATCGATGCCATTGCCGACGAGCTGGACCGATTTTCGCCAGCGCTGGCCGAGCAGGAGCGTTGGCTGGTCTTTAACAAAATTGATTTGCTGGCAGATGACGAGGCCAAGGCCAGAGTTGATGCCATCGTGGAAGAGTTGGGCTGGCAAGGGCCGGTTCACTGCATTTCTGCAGCGGCAGGCGTGGGTTGTGAAGAGCTGGTCTATGCGCTGATGAATGCCATTGAGGACCGTCGTCGCCTGGAACAGGAAGACCCGGATTACGCAGCTGCTCAGCAGGATCTTCGTGCACGCCTCGAGGAAGAAGCGCGTGAGCGGGTGCAGGAGCTGAAAGCGGAAGCGCGACGTGCCCGGGATAACGATCATGATGATGACGACGACGATGATCACGATGTGGAAATCGTTTACGAACCCTGAATGGCCCGGTAGAGCTTAAGGAGCAAAGGTGTCTGATCGCCAGCGTTGGGTTATCAAAATTGGTAGCGCCCTGCTGACCAATGACGGCAAGGGGCTGGATTGTGCGCTAATGCAGTCCTGGGTGGACCGCATGGTGATCCTGCGTGAGCGGGGGATCGAGGTGGTCATTGTCTCCTCAGGTGCGGTCGCCGAAGGGATGACGCGCCTTGGTTGGCAGCGTCGTCCCGATTCCGTTCATGAATTGCAGGCTGCCGCTGCGGTGGGACAGATGGGGCTGGTGCAGGCCTGGGAGTCCCGTTTTCAGAAGCACAATCTGCATACTGCCCAGGTGTTGCTGACCCATGATGACCTCTCTGATCGCAAGCGCTACCTGAATGGCCGCTCCACGCTGCTGACCCTGTTGGGTTTTGGGGTGGTGCCGGTGGTTAACGAGAACGACACTGTGGTCACCGATGAAATCCGTTTTGGTGACAACGATACCCTGGCTGCGTTGGTGGCCAACCTGGTTGAGGCGGATCGTCTGGTGATTCTCACCGATCAGGAAGGGCTTTTCGATGCGGATCCGCGCAGCAATCCTGATGCCAGGTTAATCAGTGAGGCTCAGGCTTCTGATCCCGCCATTGAGCGGGTGGCGGGCGGCGGTGGTTTGTTGGGGCGTGGTGGTATGGCCACCAAGGTGCGTGCGGCAAGGCTGGCTGCCCGATCTGGAGCGCTTACCTCGATTGCCTCCGGGCGCAGCCCGGACGTATTGATCGAGCTGGCGGAGGGGCGGGAGCCGGGTACGACCCTGCTGCCTGATACCTCGCCCATGAATGCGCGCAAGCAGTGGCTGGCGGGGCATCTTCAGATGCGCGGCCGGGTGGTGCTGGATGCGGGGGCAGTGACGCGGGTCAAAGAGGGTGGGTCGAGCCTGTTGCCGGTGGGGGTGGTCGATGTGTTTGGCCAGTTCTCTCGTGGCGAGATGGTGGCCTGTGAGACCGAGCAGGGCGAGCGAATTGCCTGTGGTCTGGTCAACTATGATGCTGCCGATGCTCGCCGTTTGTGTGGCAAGAAGAGCTCGGAAATTGCAGAAGTGCTCGGCTTTGCCAATGAAGAGGAGCTGATCCACCGGGATAATATGGTGGTGATCGGCGCGGGAGGTCTGGCGCCGGACGCCTGAACCAGGCTTCGAGCCTTTGGCGGCATCAGGTGGACATAAAAAAACCGGCTCAAGGCCGGTTTTTTTATGTCCAACGTGAACACGTCAGATCAGGCAGCCATGGCCTTGATCTTGGTGTTCAGGCGGCTCTTGTGGCGAGCAGCCTTGTTGGGGTGAAACTTGCCCTTACGGGTGGCTTTGTCCAGCACGGATACCGCTTGGGTGTAAGCTTCCTGGGCGGCACCTTGGTCGCCGGACGCAATAGCCGCGTTCACCTTTTTCAGGTATGTGCGCACCATGGAGCGCATCGCTGCGTTGTGCTGACGGCGCTTTTCCGCCTGACGCGCACGCTTGCGTGCTTGCGGTGAATTAGCCAAGGTCCTGCTCCTATCTTGAATTCTGAAGTCGAAATTGGTTTATGACACAGGCCGGTTACCGGCCAGCTCGCACTGCTGCGACCCGGTTTATGGTCAAAAAACAGGCGTGCCACGGTCTAAAGACGCGCAACTATGCCGATCTCGCCGGGTGTTGTCAATGGGAAACGGCGTCTGAAATGATCATCGGTAGCGGCGATGGCGGCCTTTCGCTACTCTTGCCCGATTCTGCCATATAGATGCCGTTGCCATACGGCAAACAAGGCGCTGGTACGCTTGATCCGCCGGAGAACCCATGACAGACGTGAATAGTCCTGAGCAGCCTGCCGGCCCCAAACGATCGGGGTTGCTGGCCTCCACCCTGGTGGTGGCCTCGATGACCATGCTGTCGCGGGTGCTGGGGTTGGTACGGGATGTGGTGATTGCCCGTATGCTTGGCGCGTCAGCCGGGGCGGACGCCTTCTTTGTAGCGCTCAAGATTCCTAACTTGTTAAGACGCCTTTTTGCAGAAGGTGCATTCAATCAGGCCTTTGTGCCTGTGCTTGGCGAGTATCGAAGCAAGGGCAGCCTGGCGGCCACCAAGCTGCTGGTGGATCGGGTGGCGGGAACCCTGGGTGGCACCCTGATGCTGGTGACGGCGCTGGGTGTGATTGGTGCTCCCGCGATTATCTGGGTGTTTGCCCCGGGCTTTGCTGATGATCCCGACAAGCAAGCCCTGGCCGTGGAAATGCTGCGGCTGACCTTTCCGTACCTGTTCTTTATTGCGCTCACGGCCTTTGCTGGCGGGATCCTCAATACCTGGAACCGCTTTGCGGTACCGGCGTTCACGCCGGTGCTGCTGAATTTGAGCTTGATCGGTTGTGCGCTGTTCCTGACGCCATATTTTGCACAAGAACGCATGGCGGTGGCGCTGGCCTGGGGCGTGCTCATTGCGGGGGCTGCCCAGTTGCTTTTCCAGTTGCCGTTCCTGGCGCGTATCAACCTGATGCCGATCCCGCGTATGGGGTGGAAGGATCCGGGGGTGCGCAAGATCATGACCCTGATGGTGCCGGCCCTGTTCGGCGCCTCGGTCTATCAGCTCAACTCCCTGGTCAATACGGTGCTGGCCTCGTTGCTGGAGACTGGCTCGGTGACCTGGCTCTATTACACGGACCGGCTGATTGAGTTGCCGCTGGGCATTTTTGCGGTGGCCATCGGCACGGTCATTCTGCCCAGCCTTTCACGGCAGCATGCTGAGGCGGACCCCGAGAATTTCTCGCGAATGATGGACTGGGCCATTCGGATGGTGCTGCTGATTGGTCTGCCTGCTGCGCTGGCGCTGGCGGTGCTGGCTGAGCCTTTATTGTCCACCCTGTTTCAGTATGGTGAGTTTGCCGCCGGCGATGTGGTAAAGACGGCACAGTCCCTTCGTGCCGCCAGTGCCGGGCTGTTGGCGGCCATGTTTATCAAGGTTCTGGCGCCGGGTTTCTATGCGCGGCAGGACACCAAGACCCCGGTCAAGATTGGCGTGCTGGCCATGGCGGCCAACATGATTTTTGCGGCCTTGCTGGTCTGGGAGTTTCATCATGTCGGCTTGGCAACGGCCATGGCGCTTTCCAGCTGGCTGAATGCGGGGCTGCTTTACGCAGGCCTTCGCAAGGCCGGGGTCTACAAGCCGCAGGCCGGGTGGTTGCTCCACTGGGGGCGAATGTTGGGCGCCGGGGTCGGTATGGCGGGGGCGACCTGGTGGCTGTCCATGCAAACGTCGGTGTGGACAGAGGCGGGGGTATGGCATCGGGTGGGCTGGCTAAGCCTGATCGTGGTCTCCGGGCTGGTTCTTTACGCCCTGGCGCTGCTGATTCTGGGTTTGCGGCCGCGTCATCTGCGCCGTTGATACAGCATTATGACGCCCATGTTTGGCAAAAAAGCAGGAATATCCCCACCGGCGTTCAACCGTGTTGCGTGTTGCGTGCTGCGTTCCTGTATAATCGTGCGTCTTTCAAGGCGAGGGTGAGATGCGACTGATTCGCGGCATTCACAATCTGCGCGACAGGCATCGCGGCTGTGTGGCCACCATCGGTAATTTCGATGGGGTGCATCAGGGGCATCAGAAGATCCTCGATCAGGTGATCGCGGAAGCCCGCCGCCGTGGCAGCAAGGCCACGGTGATGCTGTTCGAGCCCCAGCCCCAGGAGTTCTTCGCGCCAGATCAGGCGCCAGCCCGACTGATGTCGTTGCGTGACAAGCTGATCGCGCTGCGTGAGGCGGGCGTGGATCAGGTGCTCTGTGTTCGCTTCGATGATCGTTTTCGCTCCCTCAGTGCGGATGCCTTTGTCCGTAGCTTGCTGGTGGAGGGGCTGGGCATCGAGTACCTGGTGGTTGGTGATGACTTCCGTTTTGGCTGTGGCCGGGATGGAGACTTTACCTACTTGCAACAGGCAGGCGAGCAATACGGGTTTGCCGTTACCGATACAGCCACCTGTGAAATTGAGGGTGAGCGGGTATCCAGTACCCGGGTCCGGGCCGCACTGGCCGATGGCAACTTTGCATTGGCGGAAACCCTGCTGGGGCGTCCCTTCAGCATTAGCGGTCGGGTGCGGCACGGCGACAAAATTGGCCGAACCCTCAATTTGCCCACGGTCAATCTGGCACTCAAGCGGTTGCGCTCTCCGCTCCACGGTATTTTTGCGGTCACTGTCAGCGGCGGCAAATTTCAGGAGCAGTCGGGGGCCGCTAACATGGGTACCCGGCCCACGGTGAACGGCACGGAGAACCGTCTGGAAGTCCATCTTCTGGACTACAGTGATGCGGGTGTCGGCAAGGACAGCCTCTACGGTGAGCACCTCACCGTTGCGTTTCGCCATTACGTGAGGGCGGAAGAAAAATTTGCGGACCTGGACCAGCTCAAGACTGCCATCTGGCAGGATGTGGAAGCAGTTCGGGCTTATTTTGAAAAGCGTACTTAACAGCGATATTTATGACGGACTACAAGGCAACGCTTAACCTTCCCCATACCGACTTCCCCATGAAGGCCGGTTTGTCCCAGCGTGAACCCGCGCGTCTGAAAGAGTGGCAGGAAAAAGAGCTCTACCAGAAGATTCGCGCGGCTTTTGCCGGTCGTCCCAAATTCATTCTTCACGATGGCCCTCCCTACGCCAACGGTAATATCCATATCGGCCATGCGGTGAACAAGATCCTCAAGGACATGATCGTCAAGTCGCGCACGCTGGCGGGTTTCGATGCGCCTTATGTGCCGGGTTGGGACTGTCATGGGCTGCCCATTGAGCTGATGGTCGAAAAGAAGGTCGGCAAGGCCGGCCACAAGGTGGATGCCCGCACCTTCCGTCAGAAATGTCGCGAGTACGCCAGCAAGCAGGTGGAAGGTCAGAAGGCGGACTTCAAGCGCCTGGGCGTGTTCGGTGACTGGGATAATCCCTACCTGACCATGGATTACGGCTTTGAAGCCAACATTATCCGTGGCCTGGGCAAGATCGTGGATAACGGCCATCTGCAGCAGGGCTTCAAGCCCGTGCACTGGTGTCTCGACTGCGCCTCGGCACTGGCCGAAGCGGAAGTGGAATATTACGACAAGGTCTCCTTCGCGATTGATGTGGCCTTCCCGGTGGCGGATGTGGCGGACTTTACTGCACGCAGCGGTATCGACGCGAAGACGCCAAGTCTGGTGATCTGGACCACCACGCCGTGGACCTTGCCGGCTAACCGTGCCGTGTCAGTTCATCCCGAGCTGGATTATGTGCTGCTGTCCGCCGAGCAAGATGGCGAGCCCCGTGAGTTGCTGGTGGCAGAAGCGCTGGCCGATGATCTGGTGGAGAAGTGGGGGCTGGAGAAGGTGTCCCGTTCCGCCACCGTAAAAGGCGAGAAGCTGGAAATGCTATCTCTGCAGCACCCGTTCCTGGACTATCAGGTGCCGGTGATCCTTGGCGAGCACGTGACCACCGATGCCGGTACCGGTCTGGTTCATACCGCCCCCGGCCATGGTGCTGACGACTTTGTGGTAGGCCAGAAGTACGATCTGGATCCGATCAGCCCGGTGCTGGATAACGGCAAGTTCCGTGAGGATCTGTCCGTGGTCGGCGGTATGCACGTGAGTAAGGCCAATGAGCCGGTGATCGATGCCCTGAAAGAGCAGGGCACACTGGTGAAGTTCGCCAAGCTGGAGCACAGCTACCCGCATTGCTGGCGTCACAAGACACCGCTGATTTTTCGCGCCACGGCGCAGTGGTTCGTGTCCATGGACAAGAACGGCTTGCTCAAGCGTGCCCAGCAGGAAGTGGAAAAAGTGCAGTGGCTCCCGGAGTGGGGCAAGGCCCGCATCGACGGTATGCTCAGTGACCGCCCGGACTGGTGCATCTCCCGTCAGCGCACCTGGGGTGTTCCCATTGCGTTGTTCGTGAACAAGGAAACGTCCGAGCTGCACCCGGATACCCCGGCGCTGATTGAGCAGGTGGCTCAGCGTGTCGAGAAGGAAGGCATTGATGCCTGGTTTGATCTTGAACCGGCCGAGCTGTTGGGTGATGAGGCTGACCAATACAGCAAGGTAGTTGATACCCTGGATGTGTGGTTCGATTCCGGCGTGACCCACTACTGCGTGCTGGATCAGCGCGAGCAGCTGCGCGCGCCGGCAGACCTTTATCTGGAAGGGTCTGACCAGCATCGAGGCTGGTTCCAGTCTTCCCTGCTGACCAGCCTGGCAATCCGCGATGCGGCCCCTTATGAAACCGTGCTGACCCACGGCTTCACCGTGGACGAGCAGGGCCGCAAGATGTCCAAGTCCATTGGTAACGTGATCGCGCCGCAGGAAGTGTGGAACGATCTGGGTGCCGATATCCTGCGCCTGTGGGTTGCGGCGACCGATTATCGCGGTGAGATGTCGGTGTCCAAGGACATCCTCACGCAAATGGGCGACAGCTACCGCCGTATCCGTAACACCAGCCGATTCCTGCTTTCCAATCTGAGTGGGTTCGACCCGTCGGTGGATGCGCTGAAACCGGAGCAGATGCTGGCGCTGGATCGTTATATTGTGGATCGTGCCCTGCAGTTGCAGGAAGAGATCAAAGGACTGTACGACGGTTATCACTTCCATCAGGTATACCAGAAGCTGCATAACTTCTGCGCTTTGGATCTGGGTGGTTTCTATCTGGATATCATCAAGGATCGCCAGTACACCACCCAGGCAGATTCCGTGGCGCGACGTTCTTGCCAGACCGCGCTGTACCATATTGCCCAGGCGCTAGTGCGCTGGATGGCGCCGGTGCTGAGCTTTACCGCTGAGGAAATCTACGAAAACCTGCCCGGCGAACGTCTCGACTCTGTGTTCCTCGCAGAATGGTATGACGGTTTGTTTGCGCTGGGTGATGTGGCCATGGGACGCGAGTTCTGGGCGCAGGTGCAGGATGTGAAGCAGGCGGTCAACAAGGCCATTGAAGCAGCCCGGCGCGACAAGATCATCAAGGGTGGTCTGAGTGCCGAGGTGGTGCTGTTCGTGGATGCGGACAAGCAGGCGCTGCTCGGCCAGCTGGGTGATGAGTTGCGGTTTGTGACGATTACTTCAGCCGCCAGGCTCAAGCCCCTGTCGGAAGCGCCGGCTGAACTTGAGGAAGGTACTACCGGTCTCAAGGTACTGGTCTCCGCATCCGAAAACACCAAGTGTGTGCGCTGCTGGCACCATCAGCCGGATGTGGGTACCCACGTGGGCCATGAAGAGTTGTGCGGTCGTTGTGTCACCAATGTAGATGGCGAAGGCGAAGAACGGCACTACGCTTAAGCACCCTGTCAGGCCGCGATGATGCTGAGTCATCACGGCCTGCCGATTGAAGAAGGTAGAGAATCAATGAAGTCAGCCAGGATTCCTGGGCAGTTGGTGTGGTTGTGGCTCACCGCCGTGGTGATCGTTCTTGATCAGATCACCAAGCACATGGCAGTAGAGCGGTTTTCGCTCTACGAACGGCTGGAAGTCTTTCCGCATTTCAATCTGACTCTGGCCTATAACTCCGGTGCCGCCTTTAGTTTTCTTGCGGACGCGGGAGG
This sequence comes from Alcanivorax sediminis, assembly GCF_009601165.1. Lineage (NCBI taxonomy): Bacteria > Pseudomonadati > Pseudomonadota > Gammaproteobacteria > Oceanospirillales > Alcanivoracaceae > Alcanivorax > Alcanivorax sediminis. The sequence goes on from NZ_WIRE01000003.1 coordinate 102,410, forward strand.
CTGGCAGCGCTGGTTCTTCACTGCTGTGGCGGTGGTGGCATCGATACTGATCCTGGTCTGGCTGGCGCGGTTGACCAAAGCGGAAACCCTGCAGGGAATCGCGTTGGCGCTCATTCTTGGCGGTGCGCTGGGCAATTTTTATGATCGGCTGGTGCTGGGGCATGTAGTGGATTTCCTGGACTTTTACTGGGGCAATTATCACTTTCCTGCCTTTAATATCGCTGATACGGCCATCACCATCGGTGCCGGCCTGATTATTCTCGACATGCTCCTGGGGGCGAAAAAGACTGATGACTGAGATTCTTCGCGCAGGCCCGGAAACCGTGGTGACCTTACATTTCGCGGTGCGATTGATGGACGGCACCGAGATGGACTCCACTTTTGGTGGTGAGCCTGCTTCATTCGTTTGGGGCGATGAGTCTCTGCTGCCGGGATTCGAAAACTCCCTGCGTGGCCTGAAGGCCGGCGACAAGCGTAGTGTATTCCTCGAGGCCAAAAAGGCCTTTGGAGAGTACAACGACGAGAATATTCAGCATTTCACCCGTGATACCTTCGTTCAGTACGACACCCTTGAGCCTGGCATGGTGCTGAGCTTTGCGGACGCTGCCGGCGGTGAGCTGCCGGGTGTGATCAGCCGGGTGGAAGACGAGTGGGTGTATGTGGACTTCAATCATCCTCTGGCTGGGCGCGATCTCACTTTTGAAGTGGAAATCATCGCCGTCGAACGTTATGCCCCTGAGCAGCCCGTCACCCTGAACTGACGGTGAATGTCTGGGGATTAACCGTTAGACTCGCAATAGCAGCCTTTCGCTGTTAACTATTCACTGTTAACTGTTCACTGCCTTATGGAAATTCGTCTTGCCAATCCTCGCGGCTTCTGCGCCGGCGTGGATCGCGCCATCGACATCGTCAACCGGGCTCTGGAAGTCTTCGGCCCGCCCATCTATGTCCGCCATGAAGTGGTGCACAATCGTTTTGTCGTGGATGACCTGCGCCAGCGTGGGGCTGTGTTCGTGGAAGAGCTGCATGAGGTCCCTGATGATGCCATCGTCATCTTCAGTGCCCATGGGGTATCCAAAGCGGTCCAGCAGGAAGCGGAACAGCGTCAACTCAAGGTGTTCGACGCCACCTGTCCGCTGGTGACCAAGGTGCATATGGAGGTGATTCGCTATGCACGCGAGGGTCGCGAGAGCATCCTGATTGGTCATGAAGGTCATCCCGAAGTAGAGGGCACCATGGGGCAGTACGACAAGTCCCACGGCGGTGATATCTATCTGGTGGAAGATGAGGCCGATGTGGCGTCCCTGCAGGTGCGCGACCCCGCCAAGCTGGCCTTTGTGACCCAGACCACCCTCAGTGTGGATGATACTGCCAAGGTCATCGACGCCCTGCGCCAGCGTTTTCCGGATATCCACGGTCCCAAGCGCGAAGATATTTGCTATGCCACCACCAATCGCCAGGATGCCGTGCGCCAGCTGGCGCTGGAATGCGATCTGGTGCTGGTGGTTGGGTCGGTCAACAGCTCCAACTCCAACCGCCTGCGCGAGCTCGCAGAGCGCTGCGGCACGGAGTCCTATCTGCTGGATGAGCCTGGCCAGATCAATAAAGACTGGCTGGAAGGCAAAAAAGTGATAGGCGTTACCGCAGGCGCCAGTGCACCGGAAGAGCTGGTCCAGCAGGTCATTGCCACCCTCAAGTCATTCGGTGGCCAGGAGGCTCAAGAAGTACCTGGCCGTGAAGAGAATATTCGTTTCACCATGCCACGTGGGCTGCGTGACCCCTAACATTGATAGCCGTTGCATCGCGTTATATCCCTAAGCGAAGCAACTATTAGCCCCCCAAAAAAAGCCCGCATAAGCGGGCTTTTTTTGGGGGGGCTAATAGTTCTTTAGTTCCAGGAGGGGTCTGTTCCTGGTGTACAGCTGGTATCGTTGGTTTTCAATAAACAGTTTTGGCCTGTTTCATTGATTGCCATCGCGCCAGTGCCGGTCTGGCCTGCTTTTGGGGTTGCAAGAAGTGTGTATCCCCGGAAGTCGGCGTCTACGTTCAGTGTGACGGTGTAATAAAGATTAGTAGGTGGAGTCAACGCTGTTCCCGCGTCTTCATAGGAAAAATTTTGGGCGCGATAATTTTCAAGTGCAGTTGCAAAGCCGCTAAGCAGCCCTTTCATCTCTGTCTGTCGTGTCTTTTGCACGTGAGACTGGTAAGACGGAAAAGCAATAGCAGCGAGAATGCTGATGACCGCTATGACGATCATTAACTCGATGAGTGTAAAGCCTCTGTTCGGCTGCTTTCCGGTTGTCATGTTAACTCCTGAAACTCTATCCGGGTAATCGGGTAAGCGTGGTCGTTATGGCCGCCCATGCGGTGCATGGGCGGATTTAATCCCGGCTACTTCTGCAGGGCAGCTTCAGCTTGAGCTTCTGTCTCAGCCTGGAACCAGCGGGTCTTGCGAACGCCCTTACCTACATTAAGGTTGCCGCCTTGCAGTGCTTCGGTACCAATGATCAAGGTTGTTTCATTGGTGCCATCAAGTAGAACCTGAGGCGATGGTGGCAGGCCTGGAAGATTGATATCGGTGCTGCGATCCAGTGTCCCGTCATTGTTGAAATCAAGTGCCGGAGAGCCGTCAATCACATTCAGGGCGTACAGCCTGGAACTGCCTACAACGCGATTACAGGCATCCTGGAATACGCTATCCGGTAAGTAGCTGGTGACATACATCACGCCACTGCTCACCACTGCGCTGGAAAGCGTTTTCTCCCCACTATCCTGCAGCTCGATTTTCCAACCTTTATTTCCAGTGAAATCGGACTCGCTCGGGCTGGTGTTAAGCGTTACATCAACCATGTCGCTGGGTGTGATGGCGGCTGAGCTGGTGTTATTGAGTGCGTCGTAATCTTCAACAACAAAGATATAGTTGCTGGTTTGCTGGTTAAGCGGATAGGTGCGATACCCAGAGCCAATCCCTACCTGCAGGAAGGGGTTGCCATCACTACGCGCGTTGAGCGCTACCACGGGCGCGGCATAGAAGCGACGATTGTTATCCATGCCCGAGGCGCTTGAAGTGCCGAGCTTGGCCAGAGTGGTGACTCTGGTGACCAGGTTTGCAGTTCCTGTATTTCCATCATTATCGATATCGATACGGAAAATTTGCCCGCCTAAATCCGCAGCATACAAATGATCAACCAAGCCATCGAAATTGATATCTACTGCTGATACGGAGGCAGGAATTGCCCACTTCATATCTGCATTGGTTCCAGAGGAGGCAGACCAAATCAACTTTCCGTTAAAGGCATTGACCATGTAGATGCTATTGCCGACCTTGTCACCGGTGCTGACATTGGTTTTATCATCATGGTCGTCAGGGCTGTAGCCACCACCGAATACAAGCACTGGAACTCTGGTGCCATTGAGAGAGATCTGAGTCAGTGTTGGTGTTGACCAGGTCTGTCCCAGGTTGCCGAATTCGGCTTGCGTTGAATCAATCTTCCACAACAGCTTTGGCGTCGTCTTATCTGTCGCATCAACGGCGTAGTAAGCATTGCCGCCACGGCGCTGTGCGAGGTACAGGAAGACATGCTCAGGGTTTTGTGATGGATCAGTTGAATTGCTTCGGCGCCATATGGTGATACCGCCATCAAGTCCATAGGTTGACCGGCGTGGGTCAGCGGCATCAAGATCAATAGGGTCGTATCTTGATGCGGTTTTCGCCATTTCTTCTCCCGGAATATAGGCGAAGTATTCATCCCCTGATTCCGGGTCAATGGCGTGAAGCATGCCGTCATTAGTGCTCACAAATACAACATTGTCTTGCTTGCTGGCATCAGCGGCTGCTTCTTCAAAGGTGCCGGTATATCCGTAGTTGACCAGGCGAGGCTCGGAGTGAAGAGGATCGCCCCAACTGGTTAGCAAAAAGTCCAGGTGCTCCTGTACATCCGTATCCGTTGCTGTAGCGGGAAGGCCGAGTTCGGCTTTGGATACATCGTTAATAGTGCTAAGAGTATCCAGTGACTGGCCAGTAACAGATGTAGTGGTGTTGTTGTTGCCGCTAGGAGCAGGGCTGGTGCGGGATGTCAGCAGTTTTCTATTGGCATTGGCAGCTGTTTGTGCGCGGCTACCACCTTTGGTGACATCCCCTCCATCGACGACATTGCTCCACCAGCTACTGGCGGTGTCTTTAAAGAAACCGTCAGTATCAACAGCCTCGGCACTTGTTTCGTCCACAATTTGCTTGGAGGTGAAATCCACAGCATAACGTTTAAGGTTGCCATCCCAGCGAGTTTGAAAACTTGGACGGAACAGGGCGTAATACAGCTGGTCAAGGTGGCTGAATCGATTCAGCTGGTTCACAGCGACACCAGGCGCAGCCATGGATGCGTCGGTTGTGGTAAGACTATTGATCAGATCAGAAAGCACCTTGGCAAGCTCTTCTGCATTCGCGGTCTCTTGGGCGATACCTCCACTTGCTTCGGCAACTGCTCTAAGGCCATCAATGGTTTCTTGTTTTTGCGGTGCAAACGCAATGGAGTGAGTGGTGATGTCTTCCAATTTAAGGTAGGCAGAGAGCGCTTCTGCGCAGTTCCATGCATCGGAGTTGCTGTCCCCGGTGCAACTGATATCGTTGCCTTCGCTATCTTGGCCAAGTGGATTGCCTGCAACGAGTTCCTTGACCTGACTGGCAAATGATTCACCCGAAGACTCAGCATGCGTGACCATGATGATGTGGTTTCCGCCACAGGAATTGTATTCCTCGCTGGGCGACAGGTAGTTGGTTCTTGGTACTTCAAAAGAATCAATGTGGCTGAAAGCTTTGCCAAAAACGGCGTCCTGGCCCAGCATGTATTCAGCTGCCTCTACGTACGAAGAGGTAGGTTTGTTGTTGCCGCCGCCAGTGTTATTGGAAAACTGGTCAACGGCCAGTTTCATATCTGAACGTCGGTCGAACGACGCTCCGAACTCCTTCGGAGAGTTGGTTAACACATCCATGGTGATGCGCAGGCCTGAGGTCGCGCCAGCATCCACAGAGTGAATCCCGATGGCGGTGCCCCCTGTGCGATCAAGTCGCAGCCCAAGGGAGTTATTGGAGGCCCAGCTGGCATCACTGAAAACCTCGTTAAGAACATTGGTTACATCAACTGAGAAATCGCCGACCGCGGGTGACAGGGTTGCGGTCTGTGTTCCCTTGGGGTGCTTGGAGATATCACCATTGGCCGTGAATTCTCCAACATCTGCAAGCAGGCCGGAGACGGTCAGTTGAGGAGAGCCTCCGGTTACAGTGGTGATGGTGCCTGAGAGCATGGCATTGCTGACCTTGGTGCCCTGGCCGAAGGCCAGGTTACTAAAGCGAGCGCCAGCGATATAGTTGCCACGTTCCGAGGAGGGGCCTGAGGTAACGTTTTGCAGTAGTAGCTCTTCTTCTGTCAGTTGCAGGTTGTTTCCTGCGCTGGTTTCTGTCGCATCGTCATTTCGTCCGCCTAGTGTGAGTGTCACGTCATTCACGCAAGACATACGCAAATCAGCGCTCAATCCCGTGGGCGGAGTAACCTCGCCTGTGGCGCTCCACTTTACGTTCAATTCAGTTTTGCCAAGGCGAGCACCCGCTGCATCTTCTGCCCGTTGGGTATAGATTTTAGGGGCATTGGCATCAGGAAGGTCGCTGGACATTATCAGTAGCCGAAGATCCTGATTACCACACCACATCGGGTCTGCGATTGCAGACTGGACTGCCTTGGTTACGTCTACGCGAATAATGTTTTGATCGATAACTGCGAGAGCATTGTAGCCAGTATCCAGTTCCTGGTCCCAAGTCAGGCCGGATAAATCAGTGGGTGCTGTCGGGGTCGAGTTGACCTCGTAGGCCACAAGCGCTTCCATTTTTCTGCTGCTTGTGTCTGGAGTCGTGAAGCTCAGGATTGCAGAATCTACCTGTGCCCAGCGAGGCACACCAAGCCCGGTGAGCGTAACAGCCAGTACATTTTTATCCTGATTTGAAGACATCATTGAAGGAAAGGGTAGCGTGACGCTTGTGATGTCGATGGGGCCCCAGGTTCCCGCTGTGGTGGGTTGGGGGAGAGTCGCCCCACCCAGGTTGAAGACCTGTCCCGCCTCGCCATCGGTACTAATTACCTTGGCGTAGCCGGAAGGGAGTACAGTCTCGTCAATTTGCTTTACTGGATAATAAATAGCACCGCCATTATCCCCTCCAGACAACTGTGCTGCTACGCCGAGCCGGGTATTTCCCGACAGCGCCGGGATGGTCTGCCTAAGTGCGTAGGCGATTTCATCGATGGTCTTTACTGGAGACGGGGCTTCTGCTGCCGGGATGCTGGATGTGCCCGGAAAGTTTCGGTTGGTGGCGCCTGAATTATCGATGAGCAGAAGAATGTTGGCTCCGCTACCTTCGTTTTGGTAAAGGTAGATTTCAATGTCTTCTGCAGAAGCAGGAGGAGCTGAAAGCAGCACCGCCCCTGCGAGCAGTACTATTTTTTTTAGTTTGCTGAAAGCGTTCATTTTCGCCCCCTGTCGTTTTACACGAAAGCTCGATAAGTTGTGCGGGTCCATCAAATGTCCCCCCCGTCCGTTGGTGTCTGAACGCAACGGGCAAATTCCTGTACGGTATATGTGTCAATATCCAAGACGGCCATGCTGCCATGACCATAGCCAACAAACTGATAATCCAATCCACGAATGGTATTTTGATCCCCGCCTGATGTGCTGACCTGACTGCCCTCTCCGCCACTGCCAATACCGCAGGGCGCTACGTCATCTTTAATCTGAATTCTTGATTCCGATTGCAACAGTCCACGCTCATCAAAAACATCCGCGCTTCCGCAAGCTCCCGCTTTGTATAGGTCGCTCTTGGTAAGACATCTATCGATAGGGGTGAGTACGCCGGAGCTGAGTTGACCCATGGCAATGTGGATTACATTGGTTTGCGTCGATCCGTCGCCTTGGTACAAGGATGCTTCCTGGAATAGAGCTGCCAAAGCCGATTCAGCCGCCTGGAAAGTCATGGCAGATCCTTGGGCGCTGGTTGAAATCTTGGAATTGAAGATGCTTGCACGTAATGCAGCAATTCCGAGAATAGAGATCATCGCCAGAATGACCAAAGCAATGACAAGCGCCATTCCAGTTTGCCGGGATTTAGGTAGAGATGAATTTACATGAGACATATTAGATATCTCCCCAAGCAACATTTCTGATTCTTACGGTAGTGACAAACACACGACGAACAGCGGGCTCTTCAACTGGGCCGCCGCCGCCTGAGCTGAGTTGCCGATCAAGAATAAGGATATCTTTCGACGCCGCAGGGGTGGGGATGTTCTGCGTAGCTTGCAGAACCAGCCCCAGGCGCATGGTTACGATTTGATCCGTGGCGAGAACCGAATCGATTTTTTTGTACAGCGTTGCTGCAGGGACCCCATTGGGGCTTGAATCTATTCCTGCAAGTACCTGGAAACTATCCACACCGGAGATAACGCTGATTCCGGTTGTTGCGGCATCAACATTGCCCATGCAAAAAAGTTCGTCACCTTGAACCCAATATGTACTCACGACGAGTTTCGGTATGGCAAGGACGTCTCCTTCACAATCAGAGTCTCCAATGTCGCCATGCCGGGAGAAAGTAAGGCGGTCATTACCTGGGTTGCCTGTTCCCCCTTCCGCGCTGGCCGGGTAGGTGACGGCTCCATCGATGAAATCGTTAAGAACGAGACCTGCTGTATCAGCCAAGCCCAGATCTGGGTCCTCATAGCCCATCATGCGCATCTGGCGGGAAACAAAGTTCAGGCCAAATCTGCCCTGCTCCTGCACATCAGTTAGTCCACGCTGAAGCTGGAAAGCCTGGTTGTTGGTGGAAAAAAGCTGCACTGCGGCCAAGGTGATAAGGCTGCCAAGTAGCAAGGCAATCATGAGTTCAATCAGAGAAAACCCCTGAAATGCTCTTTTTCCTGGTTGGGATTCTGAAAAAGTCATCATGGTGCTGGCACCCAGGTTACGACTTCGAGGCGAATGCAGTCATCATCCGGCGGAGTACAAGTGGCGGGAGTTTGGTCGTTCCAGGTTACAGTGATGCAGGTTGCGGATGACCCTGCACATGCTGACGCAGAAACCTGCCCGCCGGGCAACAGTTGAGCCGCTTGTGTGCTGATCTGAAGTATGTCGTTTGTAGCCATGGCATCGGGTGTGCACGCGGCTGCAGTACAAGTGTCCCACCCTGCTGGCTTGGCAGAAGGGAAGTTCTGCTGAGTCCAGTTTCCGGTATCCAGATAGGCAGCTTCGGACTCGGGGTTGGCCGCTATCCGTTCTGCCAAATCATCAGCGATGGCAATTGCCTGGGTACGATAATGAGCACTTTCCGTGCCGCTGATGGCTTGTAGCTGAAGGCCTGCATAACCCAAGATCCCGATGCTAAGAACAAGCAAGGCGACGAGTACCTCGACAAGGCCAAAGCCTCGCTGTCGGTAGTGGTTAGGCCGTTGAGCAGCAGTCATGGGCAGGTGTACTCCTGGTTAGTGGTTCTACCAAGGCGGTTAATGGCAATTTCACGGCCAGTTTCACCGGTCAGATGGTTGTGGCAGATGCGAAAAGTTACCTGAGCGCTTGTTGTCCCGTCTCTTCGAAAGTCCAGGAAGGTTTCTCCGCCTGTGGTGGTTACAGTGACATTGGCTTTGGGGTCGAAGTCCTGATTTTCAGTGTCGTGAGGAGCCGGCATGGACATATTCCAACCATTGCTCCAAGAGGCACCATCTGTGGCCCCAAGTGTGGCAACAGTACCCAGGTTGACTGCCTGGGCTCTTGAATTGTTGATTGCAGCAACCAGGTCCATGGCGGTGGTTTTAAGGGCTGACTTGGCGCCGGCGTCCCGAAACGAAGGGGCAGCCAATGTCAAAATGATGGCGGTTACAATGAGTACGGTTAAAAGCTCCACAAGCGTGAAGCCGCTAATCGTAGTTGTTGTTCGAAATTGCCTTCTCATTTGGTATTTCCGCCCAAGGTTTAGCATTCTGGATTCTGTGATTAATGGTACGGGGCCCCCTAAACATCAGTAACCGACGGCAGACAGGCGGGAGGTTTTGTTAGCTGACCGGTGACGAGCGGTCTAAAATAGTTAACTGGTTCATAATAAAGGATTTTTTTTTGCGGCTTTATGCTAATTATTTCTACCCACAGGTATTAATTTAGCTAAGAAAAAATGACTAGGTGCTATTTAGGGGCATCGCCTAGCTGAGAGGTGGGCAGTGTTTGGTGGAGGCCTCAGTTGTGACCCGTGCTTTTGCCTGAAAGTTAAGTATCACTTTCCTGGCGTGACCTCGATAGCAGAGGAGAAAGTGGCCGTTTTGATAGTAAGCCACCCCAAAGCGGTTAATCTGGAGAGAGGGGAGGTTGCGGAAGCTGCGCCACTGAATGGTCATGCCCTGGGGCAGGCTGAGTTCCTCGATAACCTTGTCAGATTGATCCAGGATGGCGTTGGCGTTCTTGTCAGCAACGAGAATAAGTCTATTGTCCGGCTCATCAAACGATTCGCAGCGCCCTTTGCCAGAACAGATCAGCATGTTTGACCGGTAGGCCCCCTCCGCTCTTGCGGTAAATACCATGCTTTGCACCTGATTGGCGTTGGCCCGGAGCTGTTGGCTGATCAGCAGGTCTTGTATCACCGGTACCGCAAGCATGGTCAGTGTGGTGAGTATTGATGTGGTTGTCAGAGCTTCCAGCAGTGTGAAGCCTCTCTTGCCTCGAGCTCGGAGGTGGTTCATGGATCGCCTTCTTATGTTTCTTGCTCATGCAGCGCGTGCATTGGTGATTCTTGAGTAGGGTTCATCCTAGTGCCTGACTTGGCTCTGAGCTGTCGGTACAATCGGACGGGTTTTGTCAGTGCCTGGGGATTTTCTCTGTGAGAGATGTGCTTGTAATCGGTGGCGGTATCATTGGCCGCTTTATCGCGCTTGAGTGTCAGGCCCGAGGAATGACTGTGACGCTTATCGATGCCGGTCAGTCCAGGCCGAGTGCTTCGTGGGCAGGGGGAGGTATCCTCAGCCCCTTGTTTCCCTGGAGATACCACGCTTCCTGGCGCCCGTTGGTTAGTGATTCTCTGGATCGATATGGTCAGTGGCGGGAGGTATTGAGATCTGAAACTGGTTTGTTTCCGGAGATTAATGCGTGCGGAATGCTGGTGCGTGAATCGGAAGTGGAGCAAGCCAGGCGATGGGCGAGGGATGAGCGTGTCAAACTATTGCCAGCCAGAGAGAGTGGCATTTCCGGGGGGTTCTCCGAAAAGGCCGAGCTATGGATGCCGGATATTGCTGCGGTGAGGAACTCCCGTTGGTTGTCGGCCCTCGAGGTGCTTTGCGAACATCGTGGTATTCGCAGAGTGCTTTCGTCAGTGAGTGATGTGGTAGAAAGTGCTGGTGCGGTAGAGGTGTGTGCTGGTGAGGAGCGGTTTAGAGCCGGTCAGGCTGTTGTGGCTGCGGGATATTGGAGCAAGGCGTTGCTGAAAGGCCTGCCGTTCACTGAAGAGTTGATGCCAGTTAAGGGGGAGATGCTGCTTTATCAGCTCGAGCCGGGAGAAATTCCCGCGATACTGCTGGCAGATTCAGGATATTTGATTCCTCGTAAGGATGGGCTGGTTTTGGCTGGTTCTACGCTGAATGCGGGGGTTCAAGATATGCGCCCGGGTGCGGCTGCTCATCAAGTGTTGAGGGAATCAGCAGCTGACTGGTACCCGCCACTGGCCAAGCTTCAGCCGGTGGCTCATTGGGCTGGTGTTCGGCCTGGCAATCGTAGGCCGCAGCCAATCATTGGGCCAATTCATCAGGGGAGTCGTATTTGCGTGGCGACAGGCCACTTCCGCAATGGCTTGGTAAGCGCTCCTGCAACAGGGCAGCTAGTAGCAGAAATGGTGTCTGGCCAGCCGCCATTTTGTGAGTCTCAGCCTTATTCTCCCTCATCCTGATCCAGCTCGAGTTTTTTGAGCCGGTAGCGTAGCGAGCGGAAGGTCATTCCGAGCTTTTTCGCAGCTGCAGTGCGGTTCCAGTGAGTGGCATCCAGTGCCTTGATAATTTCCTGGCGCTCAATTTCCTGTAGAAAGTCTTCCAAGGGCTGTGACGAATCGCGTTCCAGCGTGGCGTGTTTTGGGGACTCTTGCTTGGTGACCGGTGAATATGATGGCTGACCATGCAAGTGCAGGTTCTCTACTTCAATGACCTGTCCCTCGCAGAGGGTCATGGCTCGCTCCAGAGTGTTTTCCAGCTCTCGCACATTACCGGGGAATGAATACTCGCGCAGGGCGGTCATGGCCTGGTCGCTTACCTTGGGTGCGCTGGTTTCCCATGCATTGCTCAGGCGCTGGAGGATATGATTAACAAGAGCGGGAATATCTTCTTTTCGTTCCCGTAGTGGAGGCACATGCGCTTCGATCACGTTTAATCGATAGAACAGGTCCTGCCGGAAACGACCTTCAGCCATTTCATTGGCGAGGTCCTTGTGGGTGGCGCAGAGGATGCGAAGGTTGACCTGGAACTCTCTGGCCTCACCCACGGGGCGCACACTTTTTTCCTGAATGGCACGAAGTAGCTTTACCTGCATGTGCAATGGCAGGTCAGCGACTTCATCGAGAAAAAGTGTCCCCCCGTCTGCTTCACGGAAAAGGCCTTTTCTATCTTCAACGGCACCGGTAAAAGCACCTTTGCGATGCCCGAAGAACTCACTTTCCATTAGTTCCGAGGGTATGGCGCCACAGTTTACTGCGACGAACGGCTTGTCTCTGCGAGGGCCCAGGTTGTGAATGAGTCGGGCTATGCGCTCCTTGCCGCTTCCTGATTCGCCGCTAATGTAGATGGGGGCCTGGCTGCGGGATAGCTTTCGAACCTGCGTTTTGAGAGCTTGCATGGAAGGGGCCATGCCGATCAGGTTGTCTTCTTCTTCCTGGTGCCCTTCCGCGTGACTGATGCCCAGCCCGTCTTCGATTAATTGGCGTAGCCGGTCCAGAGCGACGGGTTTGGATATGAAGTCGTAGGCCCCCAGCTTCATGGCGTCGGTGGCTGTTTCCATATTGCCGTAGGCGGTGATAACGGCTGTCGGCATTTCTGGGCAGTGTTGGGATATATGCTGTAAAAGCTCTATGCCCGTACCATCGCCAAGATTCATGTCAGTGAGACAGAGATCGAAACGATCACTATTGAGTTTATCCTTCGCTGCCCCTAGCGATTCTGCTGCGGTTGCCTTGAGCTTCATTCGCCCAAGAGTAATGACAAGCAGCTCTCGAAGATCGGCTTCGTCATCCACAACCAGTACGTGGGGGGTATCAGCACTCATAGTCGAACTCTGTTATTGAAATTGTCGGTGCGGGTGGGCAAAGGTTATCACAAAGCTAGCGCCTGTCTCTGTGTCTTCCAGGTCCAGGGTGGCTTGATTGGCCTGACACAACTCGCGGCAGAGGTAGAGCCCCAATCCGTTGCCGTCGGAGGCTGTCGTATAAAAAGGTTCGAAAAGATGCAGGGCCGCGTCTGCGCTGATGCCTTTGCCATTATCGCTGACTCGCAGCCAGGGTAACCCCGTCCGGGAATGAATTCCGCAACTCAGGATAATTCGAATACCGTCCCCTCCGTGCTTAAGAGCATTGGAAATCAGGTTATCCAGAATTTGTGTCAGCTGGTTGGGATCAAAGCGAACCTCAACTTCATTCCCGCAGGTTAGTTCAATGGAGGGAGGCGGGCTTTTCATGCTCCAGTTGTCGAATACGGGTCGCAAGACGGTTGAAAGCGCGAATCGTTCTGCATTCCCCTTGCCTCGGCGGGAGAGGTCAAGGACGTCATGAATGATGCCGTTTACGCGAGTGACATGGTTGCGGATGATGGACAAAAGGTGACGGTCTTCCTCTGTCGGCTCTCCATCCAGTAACAGCTCGGTTGCGTGGTTAATGGCGCTTAGAGGGTTGCGGATTTCATGGGCAAGGGTGGCGGAAAGTCTGCCGAGTGAAGCCAGGTTTAATTGCTGAGCTTCTTGAGCGACCCTTGAAGTGTCTTCGAGAAACAAAAGAGTAAGGTTTTCATGGCCAGTGTCGAGCTTGGCGAAGCGAGGACTCAAGTTTGGGCTTTGCTCCGATACCCGAAGAGAGGCCAGAGGCAGCATGGGGTTGTCTTGCCAGCGTTCATGGCGGCTGATCAAGCTTTGTGATAAGCGTTTTCCAAGCATCGGAGAGTCGAACAGGTTATTCGCGGAATGGTTAGACATTAGAATCCGATATTGATCGTCAAACACCATGACACCAGTACGCATTCGCTGCACGATTTGCTGGTTCAATGCTTCCAGACGCTCAATGGCAACTCGTTGACTACGCGCTATCTGTTCGCTCTGCTCTAATCGTTGTGCGATCTGCTGGATGATCAATGACACCATGAAGAAGGCGATGCCCAGTAGCCCGGACTCCGTGAGCAGGAAGGGGGAGTCGAATTGCTCCTGAATGGAAAAATAAAACTGCTCAAACATGGCGGAGAGGGTGGCCAAGGCTGCAATCAAGAAGCCTAGCCGTCCTTGCAGTAATATATTGCCGGCGGCCACCGTGACCAGAAGTAACACTGCGAGTCCACCAGCCAGCCCACCCTGTGCATGTACCACCAAAGTCAGCATAATCAGGTCGCTAATCAAGGCGGTAGGTTGTGCCCACCCCGGGAAAGCTCTGCGCTGTCTTCGAAAATCCAGGGTTGCAGAGGCTAGTGACAGCCCCAGATAGACAAAAAGGGTGGCCTGGAAAAGCGTTGGAGAGTGTTTTCCGATGAGGGGAGTGTCTGGAGCGTAGTGCAGAAGCAGCAGCGCGCAGGCAATCGCTATACGGTAGACATTATAGATTCGGGCTGGGGTCCAGCCCTGATTATTGGTCATGGTGCTCCAGATAAACACGCTGGTGTTCCTGGCTGCAAAAGTGCTTGCCGTTATGGGTGAACGCTTCGTGGTCTGGCACGTGCACACCACATTGGGCGCATTTGCGCATCAGTTCCTGACGCGGCCTCTTTGGTGGTGGCGCTTCGGCCTGCCGAGGGGCGGCCAGCAGGTTCTTCAGTACCCGCCAGACAACATAAATCAGTGCCGCAATGATCAGCAGGCGAATGAGCCCCATCCTTTTCTCCTTGTTTTCTGCACCCTGATGCATTCATGGATCGCGGACTAAAGAGTACAATCAGCGCTCATTTCATGAAAGGCCGGTCGAGATGCGAATTATCATGGCCCAGCAGAATGCGCTGGTGGGAGACATCGAAGGGAATGCACAACGAGTAGTCGCTGCGGCGGATGAGGCCAGGCGACTGCTGGGTGCTGACCTGGTGGTATTCCCGGAACTGATGCTGACCGGCTACCCCCCTGAGGACCTGCTGTTACGGCCGAGCCTGAACAGCCGCGTAGATGCGGCGCTGGCTGAAATTGGTGCTGCGGTGAGTGTGCCGGTGGTGCTGGGTTATCCGGCGGTGCGTAATGGCCTGCGACGTAACGCTGCGGGGGTAATGTTTCCCGGGGAGAGCACTCCGCGCCACGAGTACTTCAAGCAGTGCTTGCCGAACTATCGGGTCTTTGATGAAAAGCGCTATTTCCAGCGTGGTGACACTCCCTGTACGTTTGAGCTGGGCGGCTGGACCTTCGGTATTACGATCTGTGAGGACATCTGGCACAGCGAGCCGGCCAGCCAACTGCAGCAGGCGGGTGCCGATGTGGTGCTCAACCTCAATGCGTCTCCTTTCCGGACCAACAAGGTAGAGGAGCGGCTGGAGCAGGTGCAGGCCCGTAGCCGTGAAACCGGCATGTCCATTCTCTACTGCAACCTGGTGGGTGGACAGGACGAGCTGGTATTTGACGGGGCGTCCTTCGCGTGCAATTCCAGCGGGGAGCGCTGTGTCCAGGGAGCCAGCTTCAATGAAGCGCTGATTCCGGTGGACCTTCAGTGCAAGGACGGGAGCTGCGATCCGGTGGGCGAGCTCTTGCCGCTTCCGGGTGTGGAGCAGGGGGTCTACCAGGCGCTGGTGTTGGCTACCCGCGATTACGTTAACAAGAATGGCTTCAAGGGTGCGCTGCTGGGGCTGTCCGGCGGCATTGACTCGGCGCTGACCCTGGCGGTAGCGGTGGATGCGCTGGGGCCGGAGCGGGTGGAAGCGGTGATGATGCCATTCCGCTATACCTCCGCCATGAGCCTTGAAGATGCAGAAAAGCAGGCGCGCACCCTCCGCGTGAACTACCGGGTGATGCCCATTGAACCGGCGTTTAATGGCTTTATGGGCATTCTTGATGAGGCGTTTGCAGGCCTGGCCAAGGACACTACGGAAGAAAACCTGCAGGCTCGCTGCCGTGGCGTGATTCTCATGGCACTCTCCAACAAGAGCGGTTCCGTCGTGCTGACCACCGGCAACAAGAGTGAGATGGCAGTGGGTTACGCGACCCTCTACGGTGATATGGCAGGCGGTTTTTCTGTACTCAAGGACGTATTCAAGACCATGGTGTTCCGGCTGGCCAGGTGGCGTAATCAGCAGGCGGGCAGTGAAATCATCCCGGAGCGGGTGATTACCAGGCCTCCCTCGGCAGAATTGGCCCCGGATCAGGTAGATACCGATTCCCTGCCGGACTACGACGAGCTGGATGCGATTCTGCAGCGTTATGTCGAGCAGGATATGAGTGCCGAGGCCGTCATCCGCGATGGCTTTGATCGAGACAATGTCTACCGTGTGGTCAAGCTGACTGATCGTAACGAGTACAAACGGCGCCAGGCCGCCGTCGGTCCTCGTGTGAGCCGTCGTGCCTTCGGCAAGGACCGTCGTTATCCGATCACCAACGGTTGGCGGCCGGGAGACTAGGGGGTAGGTACGAACCTCAAGCTTCAAGCTGCAAGGAGGATCAAAATCAAGAAACAGGATCAAAAAAAGGGTGGCACCGAATGTTGGTCGGAGCCACCCTTTTTGTAGCTTGTAGCTTGTAGCTTGTAGCTTGTAGCTTGTAGCTTGTAGCTTTAAAGCAAGTCGAATGTCAGCAGGCTGATAATGCCGTTGTCTTCATCCGGCCACCAGGCCAGGTCCACCTGCGTTTCCTTGTCCAGATACGCGCTGTCGGGATAGTTGAGTGCCAGCACCGCACGGCTTTTCTCAGCCAGTTCCGGGTACTCGAGGCGCTCATAGCTCTTCACCATAATGGCCAATGCCTCTTCTACGGCAGGCGTTTGCTGGTAGTGCTTGACCACGTACTGGGCGCGGTTAACAGAGGCAACGATGGCGCCGCGGCGGGCATAGTAGCGGGCTACGTGGAGCTCCTGCCGGGCCAGCTGGTTACGGATATGCACCATGCGCGAGCGTGCATCAGGCGCATATTCGCTGTCCGGAAAGCGGGTGACCAGCCGTTCGAAATCGCGGAAGGCATCCTTGGCCGCGTCCATATCCCGGCTGGAGCGGTCAGAGCTGACCAGGTTGTCGAACAGCCCTTTTTCCATGTTGAAATTGGCCAGGCCACGCATGTACAGCGCGTAGTCCATGCGCGGGTGGGCAGGGTAGTTACGCATGAAGCGTTGCGCTGCAACCACGGTGGCCGGGTAATCCACTGCCATGTAATAGGCGTAGATCAGATCCAGTCCGGACTGTTCGGCGAAATCCCCGTACGGAAAGCGGACCTCCAGCTCCTTGAGCTCGTCAATCGCCGTGAGGTAATTCTTTGACTCAATGGAGTCATGGGCTTCGCGGTACTGGGCGGCTTCGGTGAGCTCCGGGGCGTCCTTGTTGCTGGCGCAGCCGGCAAGCAGCATCAGGCCCAGTAGTGGCCAGAAAAAGCGTGGCATTCTTTCCTCGTCGGAAGGGTTACAATGGCGCGTTACAGGGTAAAGTACCGCGACATTTAAACACAGGTTGGATTATGGGACATCTTGGCGGCGAGAAAATTCAACGTACTGAGCAAGTACGGGCAGAGCAGGCAGGGCTTCGGGTGGACCAGGTTGCCGCCGAGCTGTTCGACGGATTTTCCCGTTCCCGGCTGCAGGGCTGGATCAAGGATGGGGTGCTTACCGTCAATGGAAAGAAAGCCAAGCCCAAGGACAAGCTTACGGGCAACGAGTCCCTCGCGCTTGAAGTGGTGATCGAGCCAGAACTGGATGATCAGGCTCAAGCGATCTCGCTGGATGTGGTGTATGAAGACGAGGACCTGATTGTCATTAACAAGCCCACCGGGCTGGTGGTCCATCCGGCGGCGGGGCATGCGGACGGCACCCTGTTGAATGGACTGCTCCATCATGACGAGCGCCTTAACAGTTTGCCTCGTGCGGGTATTGTTCACCGCCTGGATCGGGACACCACAGGCCTGATGGTGGTGGCCAGGTCTCTGGAGGCACATACCAGTCTGGTTGCGCAACTCCAGGACAAGAGTCTGTTCAGGCAGTATGAAGCGATCGCTGTGGGCGTGATGACCGGGGGTGGCAAGGTGGATGCGCCTATCGGCCGCCATCCCGTGGATCGAAAGAAGCAGGCTGTTGTTAAGGAAGGCGGTAAGGAAGCGGTTACTCACTACCGGGTCATGGATCGCTACCGCGCCCATACCCGTATCCAGGTCAAGCTGGAAACCGGCCGTACCCACCAGATCCGAGTGCACATGGCGTATCGCAATTACCCGCTGGTGGGTGACCCGCTCTACGGCGGTCGTCTCAAATTCCCGGCCGGGGCTACCGAGGAACTGCGCCAGGCATTGCGCCGCTTCCCGCGTCAGGCGCTTCATGCCCGTACCCTGGGCTTGATCCACCCGGCCAGTGGCGAATATTGTGAGTTTCAGGCGCCGTTACCCGATGACATGCTCGGGCTTATCAAGGTGCTGGAAGACGATGCCAAAGAGCAATAAAGCCGGGAGAGGAACGATAATGCTCGCATTGCGTGCCTGTATTGTGGCAGCGTCAGTTGGAGTGCTGACTGGCTGTGCAAGTAAATACCACGCCTGGGATGGCGTGAAGGGCTACCAGGACGAAACGCTGGAATCCGGCAGGGTGAAAGTCAGTTATACAGCAGAAAAATTCACAGGCTGGGATCGTTTGGATGGGTATCTTAATCGCCGCTGCATGGAGCTGGCACAATCAACTACTCAGCACGTGGTGGTGGAAAAGGTAGAGCATACTTATACCTATGCGGTTGCCCAGTCGGAGGTGTCAGTGGGGGCTCCTGTCAGGGTGGGAGGTGGCAGTATGGATACAGGTATTGTTGCTCCAACAGCGAGCCACCATGATGTGTTGTTCAAGTGGAAACTGGCGAGCGGCATCTGTTCCGCTGCCGCACAATGAGCTATTTATGACTCTGCCGCAGAAAGATCAGTGGCTCTGGCCTGACTGGCGCCCTCACCCAGCGGTGAGAGTGGCGGTGACCACCCGCGCCGGCTCGCATTCTCCGGAGCCATGGAACGGCTTCAATCTGGGCCTGAACTGTGGCGATCAGCCTGGCCGAGTGGAGCAGGCCCGGCGTCACGTGGAAAAGTTGCTCCAGGCGGACCATCCCGCGGCGTGGTTGTGGCAGGTCCATGGCAAGCGGGTGATTCGGGCAGATGAGCAGAATAATGAGGCTGACGGTGTCTGGACTGATCAGCAGCGCTGGCCATGTGTGGTGCTCACCGCGGATTGTTTGCCGGTGCTGCTGGCCAGGAATGATGGCACTGCCGTAGCGGCGGTCCATGCGGGCTGGCGAGGGCTGCAGGCGGGTGTTATTGCTGAAGGGGTAAAAAGCATCGCGCCCAATGCGGAGCCTGTCAGTGCCTGGCTGGGCCCTGCGATTTGCGGGAAATGTTATCAGGTGGGCGATGAGGTTTATCGTGCCTTCGCCGACACCAACCCTGCGTTCAAGACGGCTTTTCGGGAAGATGCGACGCCTCATCACTGGCGCTTCTCCGTGGTCCATGCCGCCATGATCGAGCTCGCGAGCCTCGGGGTGACGGATGTGCAGGGGGGCGAATTGTGCACGGCCTGTGACCTGGACCGCTTTTACTCCTATCGCAAGGAAGGCGACACCGGTCGGTTTGCCTCACTGATCTGGTTGGACCGGGAGAGCAATCAATAGCGGCTGACGAGCGTGCAAATGCGCCACCCGACAAACGGCGGCTCCCCTCTTGCGTCACAAGCCTCATCTCCTGCCTATCCCACAGTGATCATGGCGATAAGCCGCTTTCTTGATCCACGGCAATAAAATCTGTTCCTTTCTTCACTTACTCTTGAACTTGGCCCAATCGGACCCATCTTAGGGGCAGTTGATTGATTTCCGGTGATCGCCGGTCGCTTGCCGTCAGGGAGTGGCCGGGCGGGTCTCCGCCGGACAAAGGAGAGCCAAGTAATGCGAATGGACAAACTGACCGCGCGCCTTCAGGAAGCCCTGTCGGATGCGCAATCCCTGGCCGTGGGGCAGGGCAATAGCACCATTGAACCCGTGCACCTGATGCTGGCATTGATGCAGCAGCAGGGGGGTGTGGCCCGTCCGCTGGTGGAAAAAACCGGTGCCAATCCTGCCGATGTGATCACCGCCTTGAATATGGCCGTGGACAAGTTGCCCACGGTGAGTAATTTCAATGGTGATGTCACCATGGGTCAGGGCCTTGGTCGTCTGTTGAACCTGGCCGATCGTGAAGCGCAGCAGAATGGCGATCAGTACCTGTCGTCGGAAGTGGTGTTGCTGGCGGCCTGTGATGACAGTGGTGAGCTGGGCAAAATTCTCAAGAATGCCGGTGTCACCAAGAAAATCCTGGCGGAAAAAATTGCTGCGGTGCGTGGAGGCGAGACGGTGAACGATCCCAATGCAGAAGACAAGCGCGAGGCGCTGGACAAGTACACCGTCAATCTCACTGAGCGTGCCGAGGCGGGCAAGCTGGATCCGGTGATTGGTCGCGATGATGAAATTCGTCGCACGATTCAGGTATTGCAGCGCCGTACCAAGAACAACCCGGTGCTGATCGGTGAGCCCGGTGTGGGTAAAACGGCCATCGTGGAAGGTCTGGCGCAACGCATTGTGAACGGTGAAGTGCCTGAAGGGCTCAAGGACAAGCAGGTGCTGTCCCTGGATATGGCTGCGCTGATTGCCGGAGCCAAATACCGCGGTGAATTTGAGGAGCGCCTCAAGGCGGTGCTCAACGAGCTGGCCAAGCAGGAAGGTCGCATCATCCTGTTCATCGATGAACTGCATACCATGGTCGGTGCAGGCAAGGGCGACGGCGCCATGGATGCGGGTAACATGCTCAAACCGGCCCTGGCCCGCGGTGAACTGCACTGCGTGGGTGCCACCACGCTGGATGAATACCGCCAGTACATCGAAAAGGATGCGGCGCTGGAGCGGCGTTTCCAGAAGGTGCTGGTAGACGAGCCCACGGTGGAAGACACCATCGCCATCCTGCGCGGCCTGAAAGAACGCTACGAAGTGCACCATGGTGTGGACATTACCGATAGCGCCATTGTTGAGGCTGCGCGGCTGAGTCATCGCTACATCACGGATCGCCAGCTGCCTGACAAGGCTATCGATTTAATTGATGAGGCGGGCAGTCGAATCCGTATGGAAATTGACTCCATGCCGGAAGAAATGGATCGTCTCGATCGTCGTCTTATCCAGTTGAAGATGGAGCGCGAAGCGCTGCGCAAGGAAGATGATGACGCCAGCAAAAAGCGACTCGACAAGCTGGAAGAAGACATCGGCGAACTGGAAAAAGAGTACGCTGATCTGGATGAAATCTGGCAGGCGGAAAAGGCGGCTCTGCAAGGCGCGGCCGAGTACAAGGCGGAGCTTGAACAGGCCCGTGTAGAGATGGAGCAGGCCCGTCGTGCCGGAGATCTCAACAAGATGTCTGAGCTGCAATATGGTCTGATTCCGGAGCTCGAGAAAAAGGTTCAGCAGGCCCAGGATCAGGAACAACAGGTTCAGGCGGAAACCCAGTTACTGCGCAACAAGGTAACCGAGGAAGAAATCGCCGAGGTGGTGTCCAAGTGGACCGGCATTCCGGTCTCAAAAATGCTGGAAGGTGAGAAAGAGAAGTTGCTGCGCATGGAAGAGAGTTTGCACCAGCGCGTGGTGGGCCAGAACGAAGCGGTGGAAGCCGTGGCCAATGCGGTGCGTCGCTCCCGGGCTGGCTTGTCCGACCCTAACCGGCCCAACGGCAGCTTCCTGTTCCTTGGTCCCACCGGTGTGGGTAAAACCGAGTTGTGCAAGGCGCTGGCCAACTTCCTGTTTGATACCGAGGAGGCCATGGTAAGGATCGATATGTCCGAATTCATGGAGAAGCACTCCGTGGCTCGGCTGGTGGGCGCGCCCCCTGGCTATGTGGGCTACGAGGAAGGTGGTTACCTGACCGAAGCCGTGCGCCGCAAGCCCTATTCCGTGGTGCTGCTGGACGAGGTGGAAAAGGCACATCCGGATGTGTTCAACATCCTGTTGCAGGTGCTGGATGATGGTCGTCTCACTGATGGTCAGGGGCGCACCGTGGACTTCCGCAATACCGTGGTGGTGATGACCTCCAACCTGGGCTCAGACTTGATCCAGACGCTGGCCGGCGAGGGCAATTACGAAACCATGAAATCCGCGGTGATGGAGGTAGTGGGCAACCACTTCCGTCCGGAGTTTATTAACCGTGTGGATGAAACGGTGGTGTTCCACCCGCTGGAAAAAGATCAACTCAAGGGCATTGCCTCCATTCAGCTGGATTACCTTCGCAAACGTCTGGCTGAGCGGGATATCCGTCTGGAGATCAGCGATGCCGCACTGGACAAGCTGGTGGAGGCGGGCTTTGACCCGGTCTACGGCGCACGTCCTCTAAAGCGGGCGATTCAGCAGCAGCTGGAAAATCCGCTGGCGCAATCTCTCCTTAAGGGCGAGTTTGCCCAAGGCGATGCGATCAAGGTGGATGTGGAAGGCGAGGCTTTCTCGTTCCATCATTGATATGCATGGGAGGTAAACAAGAAGGCCGCTCACAAGAGCGGCCTTTCACATTCTCACGCTGGTAGCAATTACATCTCTTCGCATTTCTCCAGGGCTTTGCGAGCTTCTGACATCATCTCTTCACGCTGTTCCTGGTCCAGCACTTCCATTTCTCCGGTCTCCGGGTTTTCCCGTCTAACGATCGGTTTGTTCTGCAGGATTTCCAGATTCTTTTTATGGCCAGCACAGCGTTCTTCGCTTGCAGCGTCAGGATTCTCTGAGGCTTTCCGTGATTCTGCCTCTGCTTTACGAGCGTTCTCTTTCTGCTTGGCGTCAGCCTCGCGGCGTTCGTTCAGGGCTTCAATGGCATCGCCCTGGCTGGAGCTGGCATTGGCCCGGGTGTTGACCACGCTGGCGTCCTGATTGCTGGGCGGCTGAGCGCCATAGTGGGTCACTCCATTCTCATCCACCCATTTGTAGAACTTTTCGGCGATGGCAGAAGAGGTAAAGGCAAGCAGGGTAATCCCCAGCAACAGGCTGAATCGTTTCATGGTGTCAGTCTTCTTATTGAAAAGGGTGCGTAATCAGACTTTAGCATGACGTGATTTCGGGCGTTTCTGCAAGCCCAAGCCGACAAGGGGCTTTGATTTGCCGCACATTTCTGAGAGAATCAAGCCTTTCCGGAGATCGGGACCCGCATTCGCTTACCGGCGTTTGTGTGGCCGGGACCCGGGGCATCGTTACCGCGATGTCCGGTCAGCAGTATCACTGCACTCTCGTCCCGCTGTGGGAGCCTCCGGAGGTCTCTGTTTCTGAGCGGGAGGACTCTCTTTATCTTCCCGGTTTGATCCAGCCCCTCCTGATTGCGTCTCTGCCTGCGTCTTTGTCGGCCACCTCCGACAGGACTTCAGAATGCCCAACTATGGCGTTCTCTCTGCAGGTCTCCAGCAAAAGCAAAGTCCGTCCTGCTGTGCCTGTGCGCGGTAGGGATTATGCATTCTGATTTGAGGTAACAACCGTGGAAATGTTATCCGGCGCGGAAATGGTGGTCCGTGCATTGCAAGACGAGGGAGTGGAGTACATCTTCGGGTATCCCGGAGGCTCCGTACTGCACATCTATGATGCCTTGTTCCAGCAAGACAAGGTCAGCCATATTCTGGTGCGTCACGAGCAGGCTGCGACCCACGCAGCAGACGGTTATGCCCGTGCCACTGGTAAACCGGGTGTGGTCATGGTGACCTCTGGCCCGGGTGCCACTAACGCCATTACGGGCCTGGCGACAGCTTTCATGGACTCTATTCCCATGGTCGTCCTGTCAGGTCAGGTGCGTTCCGACTGGATTGGCGATGACGCCTTCCAGGAGACCGACATGATCGGCGTGTCCCGTCCGGTGGTGAAGCACAGCTTCATGGTCCGCGATGCCAAGGATATCCCGGAAATCATGAAGAAGGCGTTCTACATTGCCACCACTGGCCGTCCGGGCCCGGTTCTTGTCGATATCCCCAAGGATCAGACCGCGCCGAACGTGAAGAACCCCTACGAATACCCCAAGAAAGTGAAGATGCGCTCCTATGCGCCGGTCAGCCGCGGCCATTCCGGCCAGATCCGCAAGGCAGTGGAAGAGCTGATGAAGGCCAAGCGTCCGGTGATCTATGCCGGTGGTGGTGTGGTTCAGGGCGAGGGCAGTGAGCTGCTGACCCAGCTGGCTCATCGACTCAACTTCCCGGTGACCAACACCCTGATGGGGTTGGGTTGCTTCCCCGGAACGGATCCGCAGCATGTTGGCATGCTGGGCATGCATGGCACCTATGAAGCCAACATGACCATGCATAATTCCGATGTGATCCTGGCGGTAGGGGCCCGTCTTGATGACCGGGTCACCAACAACGTGAAGAAGTTCTGTCCGGGCGCCAAGATTATTCACATCGATATCGATCCGGCCACCATTTCCAAGAACGTGATGGCGCACATCCCCATCGTAGGGCCGGTTCAGCAGGTGCTGGAAGAAATGCTGGCGGCGCTGGATGAGCATGGCGGCGAGCCTGATCAGAAAGCCCTGGAGCGTTGGTGGGAAGAAATCGCCGGCTGGCGCAAGGTCCATGGCATGCGTTACGAGACCAATGAAGATGGTCCCATGAAACCGCAGCAGGTCGTTGAAGCCCTGTACAAAGCCACGAACGGCGATGCCTATGTGACCTCTGATGTGGGGCAGCATCAGATGTTCGCGGCACAGTACTACAAGTACGACAAGCCTCGTCGCTGGATCAATTCCGGTGGCCTCGGCACCATGGGCTTCGGTCTGCCGGCAGCCATGGGGGTGCAGTTCGCATTTCCGGATGCCACGGTAGCCTGTGTCACTGGTGAAGGCTCCATTCAGATGAACATTCAGGAGCTCTCCACCTGTTTGCAGTACAACCTGCCGGTGAAGATCATCAACATCAATAACCAGGCCCTGGGCATGGTACGGCAGTGGCAGGACATGCAGTACGGTGGCCGCCACAGCCAGTCCTACATGGAATCGCTGCCTGACTTTGTGGCCCTGGCGGAAGCCTACGGTCATGTGGGCATGAAGATTACCAAGTTTGAAGACCTGGAAGGTGCCATGAACGAAGCCTTCGCACTGAAGGATCGTCTGGTATTCATGGATATCTATGTGGATCCCACCGAGCACGTATACCCGATGCAGATCGCTGACGGCTCCATGCGTGATATGTGGCTGAGCAAGACGGAGCGGACCTGATGCGTCGAATTATTTCTATTCTCATGGAAAACGAGCCGGGTGCGCTGAGCCGAGTGATTGGTCTGTTCTCCCAGCGGGGCTATAACATTGACTCCCTGTCGGTGGCGCCCACCGAGGATACCACCCTGTCTCGCCTGACCCTGACCACCTATGGGGATGACCTGAAGATTGAGCAGATCACCAAGCACCTCAACAAGTTGATCGAGGTAGTGAAGCTGGTGGATCTGACCGAAGGTGCTCATATTGAGCGTGAGCTGATGCTCATCAAGGTGAAGGCCACTGGTGCCCAGCGTGCTGAGGTGAAGCGTAGCGTGGATATCTTCCGCGGCCAGATCGTGGATGTGACCAGCACGGTGTACACCATTCAGCTCACCGGCGCTTCCGACAAGCTGGACGCCTTCATTGGCGCTATCGGTGAAGCTCAGGTGCTGGAGGTTGTTCGCTCCGGTGTCTCGGGTATCTCCCGTGGCGAGAAGGTGTTGAGTTTGTAAGTGCGCTCGACGCCTGACGCTGGATGCCAGACGAAAAAGCCGCTCCTCGGAGCGGTTTTTTTGTGGCCGCTCTGCGGCTTTGGTACAGCAAAGCTCAACCTGTCAGGAAGGGGCTGCTGTGGGAGCTCTCTGTGTCCTTCAGGGTATGCCTGCAAGCGATCCGTGCCACAGCGAGGAGCAGGAGCAGCGAGTTGCGAGTAACGAGTTTCGAACGGCAAAACCCTTGCGCTCTCCTCGGTGGGTGTTTTGATCTTCGAAACTCGAAACTCGAAACTCGAAACTCGAAACTCGAAACTCGAAACTCGAAACTCGAAACTCGAAACTCGAAACTCGAAACGGCGCCTATTCCGTCACCTGTGACCAGAACGCGTTGATTAGCGGTTCTTCCAGCCGTCGCTCCTGAGTGAAAAGTCCCACTTCGTAGGGGGCAAGGGTCGGCTGGACATCCAGTGAGCGGATTCGGGCAGCCAGCGGGCTGTTGTCCAGCACGATCTTTGGCACCACGCCGACCCCGAAGCCAAGGCTGACCATGCTGACGATCGCCTCGTTGCCGCTGACCTGGGCATAAATCCGAGGTTTGACGCCCAGCTGG
Source organism: Alcanivorax sediminis (assembly GCF_009601165.1). NCBI lineage: Bacteria > Pseudomonadati > Pseudomonadota > Gammaproteobacteria > Oceanospirillales > Alcanivoracaceae > Alcanivorax > Alcanivorax sediminis. Next base: position 128,111 of record NZ_WIRE01000003.1, read on the forward strand.
CGAAACCAGCGATCTGTTCTTTCCCGGGCAAGGCCTTCCTCTGACAGAATCATCGGGATGTCTTCCCATGCCTGCTTGTCGGCGTTGCCGCTCAGTCGTTCGGCCAGCTGTGGCTGACTCGCGGGTGCAATGAACAGCAGGGGAGAACGGGCGATAGGCCGAAAGGCGATACTGCCGGGGAGGTGGTCCGGTCGGGCGCCGATGGCAATATCTTCTTCGCCATGCTGGATACGATGGACTGCCTGGGCCGGGTCGCCGGTATGCAGCTTCAGCTCAATACGCGGATATTGATGACGGAAGCTGCTGAGAATGTCATAGAGGAAGCTGTAGCTGGCGGTCACCGAGCAATACAGACTCAGCTCACCCTGCAGCACTCGGCGGTCCTCCTGCAAGGCATGGCGCAGGTTGTCCCAGCGGGTCAGGGTGTCGCGGGCGTATTCCTGAAAACGCTGGCCTTCCCGGGTCAGGCTGACCGTGCGGTTATCCCGGTAGAAGAGCGGGGCGCCCAGCTCATCTTCCAGCTGCTGAATCGTGCGGCTCAGTGTGGAGGGGCTAACGTGACACATGGTGCTGGCGCGGCCGAAATGAAGGGTGTCGGCCAGAGTCAGGAACAGGCGCAAAGGCTTGGTATCCATGATGGGCTCTTTGTTTCGATATTTGGAATGCTGCATTCCAAATATATCATTTTACGCAATGCTGCAGATAGCCTAGAGTAGCTGGCCTGAATGAGAGGCCGGCCGGCCTGTCACCCCCGTTTTCCGTTACCGCAACGAGTCAGAGCTATGAGCATGCAAGTGTATTACGACAAGGATTGTGACCTTTCCATCATCCAGGGCAAGAAAGTGGCCATCATCGGTTATGGTTCTCAGGGCCACGCCCACGCCTGCAACCTGAACGATTCCGGCGTTGATGTGACTGTGGGCCTGCGCCCGGGTTCTTCCTCCATCGCCAAGGCGGAAGCCCATGGCCTCAAGGTCAGCGATGTACCGTCTGCTGTTGCGGCTGCTGACGTTGTCATGATCCTGACTCCGGATGAGTTCCAGGCGCAGCTGTACAAGGCCGAAATCGAGCCGAACCTGAAAGAGGGTGCGACCCTGGCGTTTGCCCATGGTTTTGCCATCCACTACAACCAGATCGTTCCCCGTAGCGACCTGGACGTCATCATGATCGCTCCGAAAGCGCCGGGTCACACTGTGCGCACCGAGTTCACCAAGGGTGGCGGGATTCCTGACCTGATCGCTATCTTCCAGGACGCCTCAGGTAACGCCAAGAACGTGGCGCTGTCCTACGCTTCCGGTGTGGGCGGCGGTCGTACCGGTATCATTGAAACCACTTTCAAGGACGAGACCGAAACCGATCTGTTCGGTGAGCAGGCTGTTCTGTGTGGTGGTGCGGTAGAGCTGGTGAAAGCCGGTTTCGAAACCCTTACCGAAGCCGGTTACGCGCCGGAAATGGCCTACTTCGAGTGTCTGCACGAGCTGAAGCTCATCGTTGACCTGATGTACGAAGGTGGCATCGCCAACATGAACTACTCCATCTCCAACAACGCGGAGTACGGTGAGTACGTGACAGGCCCGGAAGTGATCAACGATGAATCCCGTGCCGCCATGCGCAATGCCCTCAAGCGCATCCAGAGCGGTGAGTACGCCAAGATGTTCATCGCTGAAGGCGCTCACAACTACCCGTCCATGACGGCGGCCCGTCGCAACAACGCCGCTCACCCCATCGAGCAGGTGGGTGAGAAGCTGCGTGGCATGATGCCGTGGATCAAGGCAAACCAGATCGTCGACAAGACCAAGAACTAAGCTTTTGTGACGATTGCAAAAACGCGGCCCAGGCCGCGTTTTTTGTTTTACGGGTCTGGGGTAGACTAGGCCCATTCAATTTGGATGGACCACCATGCAGGATAACGACAAGATCAAGACGTCTGACACACCGGAAACCTTCGAGGTGGTGGAAGCCGAGCATCGCACGGGCGCCCGTCACAAGGGTGTGTATCTGCTGCCGAACCTGTTTACCACTGGTGCCCTGTTCGCTGGCTTCTACGCGATTGTCTCTGCCATGAACGGGATGTTCGAAAACGCCGCCCTCGGTATTATCGTGGCCGGCATCCTCGATGGTATGGATGGGGGCGTTGCCCGTCTCACCAATACCCAGAGCAAGTTCGGGGCCGAGTACGACTCCCTCTCTGACTGCGTCGCCTTCGGCGTGGCGCCAGGGCTGGTGGCGTACTCCTGGGCCCTGTCAGGGCTTGGTAAATTTGGTTGGGTGGCGGCCTTTATCTATGTGGCCTGTGCCGCTCTGCGACTGGCACGATTCAATGTGCAGGCAGAATCCACCGACAAGCGCTTCTTTATTGGTCTGCCCAGTCCGACCGGTGCGGGCCTGGTGGCGACCATGGTCTGGCTGGGCGCCAGCCGTGGGGTAGAGGGGGCGGACGTCTCCTGGCTTGTCGCCCTGATGGTGGCCGGTGCAGGCCTGTTGATGGTGTCTTCAGTGAAGTATCACTCCTTCAAGGAGTTCCATATCGGCCGGGTGCCCTTCAAGGTGCTACTGGGAGTGATCATCGCCTTCGCCATCGTCTTCCTGGATCCACCGCTGGTGCTGCTCAGTGTGGCAGTGATCTACGTGGTGGCAGGCCTGGTGATGAGCCTTTGGAATCTGAGGAAGCCCGCGAATATCTGATTCTTTCCCTCTTTCCTTTCCTTGGACGCCAGCAGGTTTCTGCTGGCGATTCTGTTCACTGTTATCTTCTTGTTTCCTGCCCCCTGTTCGTGTAGGGCTCATAGGTTAAAAGTGCTACGCGCATCATATTCTGGTACTTTTGTACTTTTTTTTGGCTTTACCTTGCACGTTTTTTGTGCGACTTTCCGCTTGTCGGGGGATGAATGGCTTTCATGTGGCCAAACTTGCATACATAATCATCCTGTTCCTCGGTTTCAAATTGTAAAATACAGTAAAAAAATTAACGGCCCGGTTTCTGGCGGAGTGTTTGGCTCGGCTTGGTTCGCGATTTAGGAAATCGTGGAAGTCAGACTTGGTTGCCGTCAACAGCAAGGAGGGGGTATGTCGGGGGCTCGTACTAGCCAGCAAGGTGTGGCTTTAATCGTCACGCTTTTTTTACTGGTCATCTTAGCGATGCTGGGTGTGTCAGCATTGCGCACGTCAATGCTTAACGCCCGCATTGCTACCAGCGCACAACTTTCCAAGATGACATTTCATGCCGCTGAGTCGTCTTTGGCATCGACCTATACAGAAATGCTGAATACGGACTCTCTGATATTACTGGACTTGCTGGATGGTGGAGAGGTCCGGCTTTGTCAGGAAGCTGCCGTTGCCAACAACCCGGGGGCGTGTTCGCAGCAGGCCAGGTTTGATTCGCGCGGCCTTTTGCAGGCTCAGTCGCGCACCGTACAGCTTGGTATTGCGCAGGACTTTTCTCTTTTGGAAGGTGCCCAGCTCAATGGGCAGCAGCTACTTGTCCACCATCGTCTGGAAGCAACCGCGGAAGGTGCGGCGCCTGACTTGGGGGTAGAGGCTTACCATGTTCAGGAATTTCATCTCAAAGCCATGACCGATCCGGGCACTTTGATAGCCCAGACCAAGAATAACTAGAATCGGAGAGCTCCATGAAAGCCCTTAGCTCAGGACTTGTCGCACTGTGCTGTCTGCTGTCTGCACCTGGTGTTTACGCTGATGATACCGAGATTTATCTCTCTCCCTCTTTATCGGGATCAGAGGCACAGGTCATGGTGTTAATTGATACCTCCGGTTCCATGCTCTGGTGTGAAGAAGAAGAGTACAACGGTCGTTATGTGAAGGCCTGTGATGATGTTGAGAATCGACGCATCAATCAGTTAAAAGAAGCTTTCTCCAATGTCGTGGATAGCCTGGGTGGCGGCATCAGCATGGGGGTTGGTCGCTATCGTCAGACAGGCAGTGGTAATGGTCTCGGTAGTGGCATTGGCGGCTACGTTATGCGCGAAGTTGAGCAGCTCGATAACCTGGTGAATACCCAGGTACTTCATGCTGTTGAAGATGAGTATGGCGATATCGTTGAGGATGCTTCAGGGAACCTGCAGGCAACCAACGAAACGATTGATTTCCCGAATGGTGGTCAGGCTGGTGGGCAGGTAGGTTTGTTCTTTCCGGCTGTTGATGTGCCTCGCTATGCTGTGATTGAGCGAGCGGTTTTAGAGGTGGATCCCAGCGAGGACGCGACATCGCCCTTGCAGCTGGAAGGTTCATACGATGTATCTGATCTGAATGCTCCTTTTACTGCACTGGATACAGTATCAGATCGAGCCTGGAGTAACGGCTTTTCCAGTAGCGTCACCGAAGCCTGGGAGCGTCGTGATACCCGCGAGCTAGTAGACGTTACCTCTTTGTTGCAAGCTGCGACATCAAGGCCCAGTTGGTGTGGTGGTCAAGGGCTGGCGTTGCGTTTTCGTAGTCAGGCGCCGAACAATTCACGGGAAATTTATGCCTATGGTTCCCGGAATGGAAATGCCCCGCGATTGAGGATTACCTGGGGTATTAATGAAAGCCTTGCAGTGGTTGGTGGGCCCTCTGATGGTCAGGTCTACAGGGACCAACTTTCGTGTAACCAGGGAATGGCCTATGCGCTGGAAAGCGTTAACGATGATGCCTGGGAGTCTCCTCAGGGATTGGTCGAAACGGATTCCTCTTCGCTGCCAGTTCAGCAATCACGGTTGGCTGGTTGGCGCTTTGCTGCAATCCCTTTCGACCCTCGTGCGTCTAATGCGGAACCGGATGTAATTGAAAAAGCGGTACTGCGTTTTCGTGGCGCCAAGGGGGCAACCCAACTTACCGAAGTAGAGCAATGCTGGGGGCGCTGGTGCTGGACTGAGACGCAGGAGCAGCCTGATTATGGCAATGTGACTCTGACATTTCGGGCAGAGCAGGGAACAAGTGATCCCTTCCAAACAAATAGCGGCAACATCAGTGCCAGAAGCACAGGGTCGTCTGTGACTTATGTGACAGAAGGCGCTGACGGAGAGTTCGATGGCCCTGGTGTTATCCATGAAGTTGACGTCACCAGTCTTGTCAGCGAGGCCATGTCCAGCCCCGCCTGGCAGGCGAATGGTCGTTTGGTTTTGACAGTTTCAGCGGATAAGGATGTGCGTTTGGCTGCAGTTGAATCAGGTCAGGCCAATGGCGCCAGCTTGGTGATTACTGCGCTTAGTGCTAGCCAGTCCAATTACGGGGAGCGGGTTCGTGATGACCTGAAGCGCATGGTGAACAACATCTCTCCTAATGGTGGCACACCCTTGATGGAGGCGTACACAGAAATGGCCAAGTATATGATGGGCCAAAATGTTGTGTTCGCACGAGGTGAGCCGGATGCAGTTGGGTTTGATCAGAGAGGAGTTTATCAAACTCCACTTGATAGCAATGCGGGGCAGTGCAGTTCCAATCACATTATTTTAATGACTGATGGCCAGCCCTCGGGAGATACCTCCTACGGTCAGGTCACATCTACTACTGGAGAGGGTGGCAATTGTGCGTCCGGGATCCAGGGTGGGACGCCAGAGGCTAGCTTTGCGTGCATGAAGCAGCTGGCTAGTTGGCTGTATGACGGTACTGAGAACACCAAAAAAAGTGCCGTTCAGACTCATACCGTAGGCTTCCACCTTGATCCGGTTACGGCCGCTCAGCTCGCAGAAGTGGCTGATGCGGGCCAAGGCTCGGCGTTAACCGCAGCTTCTGCTACCGAGTTGGAAAGTGCGCTGCGCCAGATTATCAATTCTATTTCCGATGTGAATAGCACTGTGGCGGCGCCGGGTGTAGCGGTGAATCAGCTCAACCGCATGCAGCACCTTGACCAGCTGTATTACGCAATCTTTGGTCCGGAGATGGATTCTCGTTGGGAAGGCAACCTTAAGCGCTACCGACTTTCCCTAGGTAACGATGCACCTGAACTGGTTGACCAGGATGGCCGCCCAGCGGTCGATCCTAACACCGGTTTTTTTGCAGAAAACGCGCGTAGTTATTGGTCACAGAATGCAGATGGCCCCGAGGTCGAAATGGGGGGCGCGCGCAGCCTGCTAAACAGTGATGATCGCAAGTTGTTTGTGGCTGGTTCCGGCAATGGTGATGATATCGGTAGTGCCTTGGCTACATCTGGCAGCTCGTCTTCAATCGCATTGATCGAGGATCCAGATGACCTCGCAAAGGTTGCCTACGGTCTTGATGCCAATGCGAGTGATGAGCAGCGCAATCTTCTATTCAGCAAGTTGATGGAGTCATGGGGGGATCCGCTTCACAGTGAGCCTCGTCTGGTGAACTATGGTTATCAGGGCGATCTGGATAGCGCACGAAATGACCCTGACAAACAGGACAATGTGCTTTTTGTCAGCACCAATGATGGCATGTTGCATGCGTTGGATGCCCAGTCGGGTAAGGAATATTTCACCTTCATGCCAGCAGAGCAGGCTGCTATGGCGGCAGAGCGCTATAGTCAGCCGCCGCTGGATGCAGACAACAACCGCACCACTTATGGTCTGGATGGTTCATGGATGGCCTGGCGGCAGCCTGACCCAAATAATCTGACCAAGGTTGATCGGGTTTATCTCTATGGCGGCATGCGTCGTGGCGGAAGGAATTACTATGCGCTGGATGTGAGCAACAAGACGACGCCGCGTTGGTTATGGCGTATCCGCGGAGGCAGCGGCGATTTCGTTGAGATGGGGCAAACCTGGTCCACGCCGACACTTGGGCAGGTGATGCTGGATGACAAGGCTGTGCCCGTATTGATCTTTGGTGGCGGTTACAGTTCTTTCGATCACGATGTGCAGGGTGAGTTCAGTGCCGGTGGCGATATCATGGGCAACGCTATATATGTCGTGAATGCCTACACGGGCGGTCTGATCTGGAAAGTGACCTCTGGAAGCAGTTCTGGGGGGCTTACACGAGACTCCCATTCAGATATGAAGTGGAGCATTCCAGGAGCGATATCTGCCGTGGATATCAACTTCGATGGCTTTACAGATTACCTCTACGCGGCTGATCTGGGGGGGCAGGTCTTCCGGGTCGACTTAAACAACCAGAATGGCGGCGCCTCTGATTTAGTAAAAAGAGTGGTGACCCTGGCGAAGCTTGGCGATGGTGCAGGAGGGGATGCTGGTCGTCGTCGTTTCTATGAGGCTCCCGCAATTACTCTGGGGCAAAAAAACAAAGACTGGATGCTCAGGGTTGCGCTCGGTTCAGGGTATCGGGCGCACCCGCTGGATACAGAGGCGGATGAGCACTTCTTTGTTCTGGATGACACCAGTGCGCTGGCGAACAAAGAGCCCAGTGAGGTCATTACTGACAGTGATCTGCTGGACGTAACATCCAACGTAAGCCCAGAGCAAAGTCAGCTTGATGGCAAATCGGGCTGGCTGATTGAGCTGACTGGAGAGGGGGAAAAAGTACTCTCAAGTCCTGCGATTATTCAGAACACCATTTACTTCACCACTTATTTGCCGGACACCGGTTCGCTGAAGCAGACCTGTACGGTGCAAAGTAAGGCGCGCCTCTACGGTATTTCCGCCATTGATGGCTCACCGCAGGGGTTGGATGGCAATAATGATGGCACTGTGACGGATCGGTATACCGAGAGTACCCAGGAAGGGTTGCCCTCGACGCCGCAGGTGCTGATTCTGCCTCCGTCGTCAGGTGATGGCGGTGGTGGTGACGGAGGCGATGGTGGTGGCTCCGGCGGCACCTGCGGAGACGGTGGTTCTCTGGTCGTTCTTTCCGGCACCAGTGTCCACGATGGTGGTGAATTAAAGGGGTGTCCGCTGCAAAAGACTCGCTGGTATGAGGTCGATCCGGCCAAAGGGAAGGCTGTTATCGATGGCCCTTAATAATCACAACCATCATTGAGGTTGAAACAATTTCGATCTGACGGCATCAAAGAGGGGCGCTTTCACTTGAGCGCCCCTTTTTTCGTTTAGGCTTTATGGAAACCTCAGGCCCTGGAGTTGTCATGATCATTCGCAAAAAAGACCCAGCTGCACCGAGAAGCCATGAAATTACACCGGAGTCGGTATATCTGAAGCGGCGGGAGCTGATGATGCTTGGTGGTCTGGCAGGTCTTTTCAGTGCCGTGCCAGCATGGGCCGCTGAGGTTAAGGCTGTAGACGAAGATGCGTCTCGGCCGCTGTGGATCAAGGATCAGGTTGCTCGTGCTGTCAGTGGCAGTCCTAATGCCACGGATGCGCTGACTCCCTACAAAGATGTGGCCGGCTACAACAACTTTTATGAGTTTGGTACCGGCAAGACAGACCCTGCAGAGAATGCCCATACCCTGAAAACGGATCCCTGGACGGTCACGGTGGCAGGAGCTGTGGATAAGCCCGGAGAGTATGCGCTGGAAGACCTGCTCAAGGGCTTGCAACTGGAAGAGCGAATCTATCGCCTGCGCTGCGTGGAGGCCTGGTCCATGGTGATCCCCTGGGTAGGGGTGCCACTGGCCAGTTTGCTCAAGAAGCTGCAGCCTACCAGCAAAGCCAAATACGTGGCATTCACCAGTTTGGCAGACCCAAAGCAGATGCCGGGAGTACGTTCGCCTTTCACCGGCATTGATTGGCCATATCGTGAAGGGTTAAGGCTGGATGAGGCCATGCATCCCCTGACCCTGATGGCCGTTGGCCTTTATGGACGGACGCTGCCCAATCAAAACGGAGCGCCCTTCCGGTTGGTCGTTCCCTGGAAGTATGGGTTCAAGTCGATCAAGTCTATTGTGCGCATAGAGTTGACCGAGACCATGCCGAAGACCACCTGGAACATGCTTGCCCCGGACGAGTATGGCTTTTATGCCAATGTGAACCCTGCCGTAGACCACCCCCGTTGGTCGCAAAGCCGGGAGAGGCGCCTGCCCAATTCTTTCTTTGACCCTAATTGGGTGCCGACTCGCCCATTCAATGGGTATGAAGAAGTGGCCGGGCTCTATAAAGGAATGGATTTGAGCAAGTTCTACTGATGAAAACCAATCAATGGAGCTGGCTAGCCTGGCCGTTGGGGGCGCTGCCTCTGGCGGGGATCATTTATCAGGCAGTGAGTGGGCAGATGGGCCCTGATCCGGCGGAAACGCTGGTTAAACTGTTGGGCTGGTGGTCACTGGTGATGCTGCTGGTCTGTCTGGCCATGCGTCCGGCAGCCCAGCTGATGAGGGTTCCGGGGCTGGTCATCTGGCGAAGAACCTTCGGCTTGTGGGCTTTTGCCTACGTATGTATGCATTTTATTTGCTGGGGCACCCTGCTGCTGGGCTGGGACCCTGCCTATCTGGGGCAGGAACTAACCAAGCGTCCCTACATCATCGTAGGGTCCCTTGGCTGGCTGGCCCTCTGGCCGCTGGCGCTGACCAGTACCCGCCGTTCCCGTCGCAGGCTGGGCCAGAAATGGGTGAAATTGCACCGTCTTGTCTTTGTGGCGTTAGCGCTTGGACTGGTTCATCAGAGCTGGGTGCAGAAGTCGGGCTATGGTGAGACCTTGATCTTTGTCAGTATTGCTACCATTTTGCTCTTGTACCGGGTTTTACATGGGCGCAACATGGTCAAGAACTAGCCGAAAACAGCTGCTTTTGGCGCTTTTTTGCACTTCATGGTCAACAGGTGACCGTTTGATTAAAAAGATGCGAAAAAGGAGTTGACGGTTCTCCGTAAATCTCTAGAATGCGCACTCCTCGACGGGGCAACAACGCGAAGCGCGGCACCGGACGAGACGCTCTTTAACAATCAGGCAAGCAAACGTGTGGGACCTGTTCGGGATGGGATCTTTAAAGATTTCAGTTCTGAACGAGTCAACAAGTTTTTGTTAATTCAGATGACGAACTGAGCATGTATTAAGTGCTCCTTCTTCGGAAGGCCACTTTAAACGCTTTTCTTAACTGAAGAGTTTGATCATGGCTCAGATTGAACGCTGGCGGCAGGCCTAACACATGCAAGTCGA